>DUZM01000223.1 GCA_013349485.1 Candidatus Hydrogenedentota bacterium
GCCCAGGCGCAAGGCCTCGGGCATTCGCCTTGCGGGCTGCACGAGCGTTGTGGACCTGTCGCCGTCGGCCCGCCTGGAGAACGTATGGCGGCTGCTCCTTCGGGGCCACACAGGTGTGAGGGAAATCCCTGCGTCGCAGCGCGAGGCCGCGTCCGGATTGTCGCGTCTCCAGCGCACGCAGGCGAGAGAAGCTTTGGGAAGGTCTGCCAGGGACAGGTTCAGCCGGTTCGTGTGTGATGCACGGGGAGCTTTGGGAAATGGCCTGGCGTCCCGAGCGTGTGGGGCATGGTTTCGGGCGAAAGGACGTATAGGACCTATGCGACGAATGGGCCGGTAGGCGCGGTGCGTTTCTGTCCGTCCAGGGGTAAGAGAGCCGTTGCGCTGAATGTGATTGCAGCTGGGGCGGGCTAACAAAGGTTGTGGGAAACGGGTCACACGGAGGCACGGAGAGCACAGAGCGAAGAAAAAAGGACAGTCCGGGAGGCGTGCCGTCAGGGTGCTAGCGGAGGCTTTCGAGGCGGACGCGGGTTGCGTCGATGCGGGACTGGACGGCTTCGGCTTTTTGGGTTTGGCCAAGGGCGGCGTAGGCGCGTCTGAGTTCTTCCATGAGTAGCACGTCGCTGGGGTTCTGCTCGAGCGCGGTTTCGAGTAGGGGGATGGCCTCGGCCTGTTTTTCGAGGTGTCTGCAGGCTTCGCCGACGTATCGTGCGAACCCGGGATAGGTTTGCCCCTGGGCGATGTAGGTTTTGCCGAGTTCGGCGGCGTTCTCGTAGCGTTTCATGCGCAGCAGGGCGAGTACGGAGCGCAGCCGCACGTCGCCGTCGGGACAACCGTGCTGGACGGCGCGCTGGTATGCGTCGAATGCCTCTTGCCAATGCTGGAGCCTGTAATGGAGGTTGCCGGCGATTTGATGGGGCTCGTAGCGTTCGGGCGCCAGCGCGAGCGCGACCTCGAGTTCCTCGAAGGCGCCGATGAAATCGTTTCGGCGCACCCGCGAATCGGCCGCGGCCCAGTGGAATCCGGGGTCCCGTTCGCGCAAGGCGGCGACATGGCGGTGGAGCGCGACGTTGCAGGCCAATGTGAATGCGAACACGATGGCCAGCGCGAGTCCCCATATGGCTTTCACGAGCGCCGGGCTCTTGAAGGGCAGTTTGGGCATGTTACTGGGCTCCCTTGGCGCCCAACACGACGCGAACTGTGGCGACGAAGATCTTGAGATCCATCAGAAACGACACGTTGCCGATATAGACGAGGTCGTAGCGTAGCCGGTCGTCGGGATCGGAGTCGTAGGAGCCAAGGACGTGCGAGAGACTGGTGACCCCGGGCCGGACGGCAAGCCGTCGCGCGAACAAAGGGCGTTTCTCGCAGAATTCCTCGTGGAAATGGGGTCGTTCGGGTCGCGGGCCGACGAGGCTCATGTCGCCTTTTAGCACGTTGAAGAGCTGGGGTATCTCGTCGATGCGATGTCTGCGAATAAAGCGCCCGACGGTTGTCACGCGTGCGTCGTTGGCCTCGGCCAGCACCGGCCCCGTATCGTCTTCTGCGTCTTCAATCATGGAACGGAACTTGTAGAGCCGGAAGCGGCGGCTGTCTTTGCCCATTCGCTCCTGGGCGTAGATGACGGGGCCGGGGGACGTGGCCTTGATGGCAAGTGCGGCAACAATGCAGACGGGCGTGGCCGCGCAAAGCCCAATTCCCGCGACGAGTACGTCTATGGCGCGTTTCAGGTAGCGGTAGGGCATGGTTGGGCCTTGGCCGGCGATTTCGACGAAGGGTATGCCGGCAATGGCGAGCAGGCCGGTGTGCCGGAAGAAGAGTGTGTCGTGCACGCAAGGGTAGAGGAACGTTCTGTGGAAGCGCCGCTCGCACAGCACGAGGGTTTCTGCGAGTTCGTCGCGGTCTTTGCTTGTCAGGGCAATAACGGCTTCGGCCATGGGGGTTTGGCCGGCGGCCGGTTCGTCACCGAGACGTCCGAGCATCGCATCGAGTTCGTCGCGTGGGACGTATTGTGCGTCGGCGTTGAGGCCGCTCGAGCGGATGCTTCTGACGATAGCGGCTGCCGCCGCCTCACTGCCGAACACGTAGAAGAACCGGTGGAGCGACTTGAAGCGGGCCGTCAGCCCCGCGAGGGCGAATCGCCACAGGGCGAGCAACACGCCGGCAATAGCGAGGGCTAGGACCAGTTCGCGGCGCGAGATAGTCCGGACGTCGCGGGGAAGGAGCGTCACAAGCACTCCTTGGAGAATGCCGGTCACAATGAGGGCGGCCCAGTTGTAGTAGATGGAATCAAACCGATCGGAAAGGCGCGCCGACGCACACGTTCCGACGAGGCCGGCGGCGCCCGCGAACAGCAGCATGCACACGAGTCGATCGCGTTGGAGCGTGGCCAAGTCAAAGTATATTAGGGTGTGGACTCGCGTGAGCGTGGCCACATTCAGGGCAATCCAATAGATGAGAAGGTCTGTCAGAAAGCACAGCAGGAGCACCTGCCGCTCCTCACGGATTCGCGTCAACGCATGTTTCCTCCACGGACGCCGCCTGGGCCCAAAACGGCGATTCGGCACGCAACCGTTTATCATTCAAATGGTTGCGCACGCTTCCTCGCCGCCGGGAACCCCTTGTCTCGGAGATGCTACGGAGGAATAGTAGCCTCGTCTGAGGCCTCAACGCAAGGGAGGTTTTCTGCTTGACATTTGGCCGGCGTTGTGATATAAGCCACGCCGTTTTTGTCGGTCTCGTTGGATACACTGCGTGCAAACGTTTTAGGTAAACTGGGCTCGTCCGTTCGAAGCGAGACTGCCCGCGCGGCGCTGTGTCGTGTCTCTACACAAGCTGACAAGTGCACGCTCAAGGATTAAGGAGGTGGATGAACGCATGCATTGCGCACTATGTAATGAACCGATTGAGGACGTCGAGTTGACGTACGGCGACGCCGTATTTGTTGACGAGGAGTATTGGCACGTCGAGTGCTACGCCGAATACTACGGTCTAGCACTCGAGGAAGTCTAACCCGGTATCTGGCGACACAAACCAACCTCGAGCGTATACGCCGAGGTTATTTTTCTGCCTCGCGAAACCCGAGTCGCTCTCCAGGCATTCTAGCCCGCGGCGGTAGGTCGCGGATGGTGTTTCGTGTATGCCGCCGTGGCAGGGCAATTGCCGATCCGTTGCGTTCGAGGGGTGGGGATGTGCCTGCCCACGGCGGTTTTCAAAAGACTTGGGAGTCAAGAGGCCTTGAGGCCAGTCAAGAGGCTACACACCGGGCGACATTCGTGTTAGAATGGTTGGACTTTTCAGGGCGCTTTGGGACGCGGCTTGGTAGGGGTGGCGGGTTTGACTGAAAACAGGAAAAGCGCTGATTCAGGGCTTGATGCGAGCCTTCCGTTCGAGCGGCGTATAATCGAACTCGAGGCGCAACTTGAGAAGGCCGGAACGGACCAAGAACGCCGGGCTCTGGAACGGGAACTCGAACGAGAACGGGAAACGGTGTTCTCGAACCTGACTCCTTGGCAGCGCATGCAGTTGGCGCGCCACCAGCGGCGGCCCCGAATGCTCGATTATGTGACGCGGATTCTGGACGATTTCGTTGAGTTGCACGGGGATCGGGCGATCGGCGACGATCCGGCGATCGTGGCGGGCATCGGGCGGTTTAAGGGGCAGACGGTCGTCGTCGCAGGCCACCAGAAGGGCGTTACGACGGATGAGCGAACGCGCCGCAACTTTGGCATGCCTCATCCCGAGGGCTACCGCAAAGCGTTGCGGATGTTCCATATGGCGGAGCGGCTGCGGATGCCGATCCTCAACTTTGTGGACACGCCGGCCGCGTATCCAGGCGTTGTTGCGGAGCAACACGGTCAAGGCCCCGTGATCGCGCGGAACTTGCTCGAGCTGGCGGGGCTTAGGACGCCGGTTTTTGTGGCAATTCTCGGCGAAGGGGGCAGCGGCGGCGCATTGGCGGTGGCTGTGGGCGACTGGGTGGCGATGTTCGAGCATGCGATCTACGTGGTCTGTCCGCCGGAAAGCTGCGCCGAGATATTGTGGCGCGATAAAGAGAAGAAAGAACAGGCGGCCGCGGCCATGAAAGTGGCCGCGAAAGACCTCCTTGAACTGGGCACGATCGATGCGGTCTTGCCGGAGCCGCCCGGGGGCGCACATCGGGACCCGGACGCGGCAGCAAACGTGCTCGCGGATGAAATTGAACGGTTTCTAACGGGCTGTAGAGAGGCGCGGTGGAGTTTGGCGCGCCGTCAGCACAAGTTTCGGAACATGGGGCTCTGGGTTGAGAGGCGGGGCAAGGCGGCCGAGGCGGCAGATCTCCCTGATCAAGCTCGGAACGCGAGCCGACCTGCCGCGGTAGATTTGGGTGGCGACAATTGAGGAGCAAGAGGGGCGCGTTATCCTGCGGTTGCGGGTGCAACCGAGGGCGTCGCGAAACGCCGTGACGTTGGCGCGTGACGGACGCCTACGCGTCGCACTGACGGCTGCGCCTGCGCAAGGCGCCGCCAATAGGGCCCTTGTGCGCGTATTGGCCAAGGCGCTCGGCGTTCCCAAAGCGGGGGTGTCGCTCGTGCGCGGCGAGAAGGCGCGAGACAAGACGTTGGCGGTGACGGGGATGCGGGCCGGAGAGGTCCGGCGCAAACTGGGCATCGACACGCCTGGCGGGCCAAGGAAAGGCAAGGACGGTGACGGAACTAAGAAAACGGATTGACGAAGCGGCGCAAGCGGTCAAGAACGTTTGCTCTCTGGAGCCCGGGGTCGGCATAATCCTTGGGACCGGACTGGGCGCGCTTGCCAAGCGAATCGATGTCAAAGCGCGCATCGCCTACGCCGACATCCCGCACTTTCCGACTTCGACGGTGGACGCGCACGCCGGGGAACTCGTCTTGGGCAGTCTTTCGGGCAAGTTCGTGGCGGCCATGTCGGGCCGGTTTCATTATTATGAAGGCTATTCCTTGCAACAAGTTACGTTCCCCGTCCGGGTCGCGAAGGCGCTGGGCATCGGGGTCCTGATCGTATCAAACGCGGCTGGCGGACTGAATCCGGAGTTTCGTTCCGGGGACCTGATGGTCATCACGGACCACATCAATTTTATCGGGGACAATCCGTTGATCGGCCCGAACGACGAATCGCTTGGGCCGCGTTACCCGGACATGTGCGAGCCGTATGCCAGGGATCTGGTTGAACTGGCGGAGCGGACGGCAATCGAGAGAGGCGTCAGACTGCAGCGCGGCGTATATCTGGCGTGCTCGGGGCCTTGCCTCGAGACGCGGGCGGAATACCGGTTCATGCGAACCATCGGGGCCGACGCCGTGGGCATGAGCACGGTGCCGGAAGTCATTGTGGCCGTTCACAGTGGCATACGCGTGCTTGGGTTCTCGGCAATTACGGACGAATGCTTCCCTGACGCACTGAAGCCCGTAAACATCGATAAGATCATTGCGACGGCCAACGGGATCGAGCCAACGCTCGGTGAGATTGTCGCCACGTGTATCGAGCGGCTCGAGGTATGATTGCGCCCGTCGAAGCTCCGGCTGGGAACGATCGCCGGGAGTACGGTGTGATCGGACACTGAAATGACTGGACACGCGGCACGCCATAGTATATATTTTATGGGTATGATTGATAGCGTTTCTCAGTTTTTTCCCATCTTTCATAAGGAGGTTTGTCATGGGCATCAAGATCATACGCCTCATATTCATCCTTGCCTGTGCGATTATGGGCGGCATCTGGGCCAGTCACCTCGTCGAGACGATAGTCAATCCGGCCCGCGCTACGGCAGGTAATGCTTTGTTCCCCCCCGGGCCGTGGCAGATGGTGGGCGGCCTTTTGGGTCTTGCCGTGGCTGTTACCGTGCTGTTCTGCCTGCGCCTTGTCACGCAGGAGATCTTCGAGAAACTTTCGCCTGCGTTAGTAGCCATTGTGTTAGCCCTGATCATGGGTTACGGTACGGCGCAGTACATCCTAGGATTATGGAACCCCGATGATGAGGTGATCGCGTTCTATTTCACGACGACGCTCGTACTGCTCTTTGCTTTTATGGGGATTTCGCTCGGTCTGACGCGCGCGTCGCAGTGGGAATCCTTAATCAGCGCCGTCGGCAAACGGCACGCGGAGAAGGGGAGCGCGAAGCTTATCGACACGAGCGTCATCATAGACGGTCGGATCGCCGACATCTGCCAGAGCGGGTTTGTCGAGGGCACGTTGCTTATCCCGCGTTTTGTACTCAAGGAACTGCAAAACATTGCCGACTCGCCGGACGCCCTCCGCCGGGCTCGGGGCCGGCGCGGGCTTGACATCCTCAAGATGATACAGGACGGCGAGACCAAACTCGATGTGAAAATCATTGAAGACGATCCTATCGACGTACGGGAGGTGGATGGGAAACTGGTGCGTCTGGCGCGGTTATACAGCGCCAAGGTGCTCACAAACGATTATAACCTCAACAAAGTGGCGCAGATCGAAGGCGTCGAGGTGTTAAACGTCAACGATCTTGCGAACGCTCTTAAACCGGCGGTGCTTCCGGACGAACAGATGACCGTCAAGCTGATCAAGGAAGGCAAGGAAGCATTCCAAGGCGTGGGATATCTTGATGACGGGACGATGGTTGTGGTGGACGGCGGTAAGGACTGGGTGGGCAAAGAGGTCTCGGTTGTTGTGACGAGCGTCCTGCAGACGTCCGCCGGCCGCATGATATTCACCAAACTCGTGAACGTCGTACAGTGAAATCGCAGCTCCTCATTGCCGCCGCGGGTCTTGGCGAACGCATGGGCGAGGGGCGCCCAAAAGCGTTGATGCCGCTGGCGGGCGTTCCCATTTTGGCGCGGACGCTCGAGCGTTTTCGCGGGGCCGGGCTTGTCGAGGGCGCCGTCATCGTGGTTCCGTCGCATCACCGCGTCGAATTCGCGGACACGCTTGCCGCCATTTTTCCGGACATGACATTCCGACTCGAGGAAGGCGGGCGGCACCGTCAGTTGTCGGTGGCAAACGGCCTGGCGGCGCTGGATACCGACACGGAGATTGTGGTCATCCATGATGCGGCGCGGCCGTATGTTACAGCGGCATGCATTGACGCGTCCATCGAAACGGCTGCCGCCTGCGGCGCGGCGACTGTGGCCGTGCCGGCGACCGATACGATTCTCGCGGCCGACGAGGAGGGTTTCGTCGTCGATACGCCTGATCGATCCGCGCTGTGGGCGTGCCAGACGCCCCAGACGTTTCGCGTCGCCGTGATTCGCGAAGCGCATGCGCGCGCACGCGAGGACGGATTCATGGCCACGGACGACGCGACCCTGGTCAGACGCTACGACGGGAAGGTCCGCATCGTCCTGGGCACGCCGCTGAACTTCAAAATCACTACCCCGGCAGACCTCGCTTTGGCCGAGTGTGTCTATAAGAGGAAGCTCGCGTGAATCGCATCGGTATCGGATACGATCTGCACCGGCTGGTTACCGGGAGGGCGCTTGTGCTTGGCGGCGTCCGTGTTCCCTACGAGAAGGGACTTGCCGGCCACTCCGACGGGGATGTGCTCGTACACGCGGTTATTGACGCGCTGTTGGGCGCGGCCGCATTGGGCAATATCGGCCAGTTTTTTCCGGACGACGACCCGCAATACGCCGGCGCGGACAGTCTCGGGCTCTTACGCGAGGC
>DUZM01000213.1 GCA_013349485.1 Candidatus Hydrogenedentota bacterium
ATGCGCTTTCGAGTTGCTCTGCCAGAGCATCGGGGTCGAAACGAGAAGAATCGGCGTCGAGCTTGTCGAAAACGGTAAGACTCGATTCGCCCACAATGCAGTGGAGGCGTATCTCGACGGCGCGTGGCGCTATTTCGACCCCGACGGCCGCGTCTTCTATCGCCTTGCCGACGGGACCATCGCCTGCGTCGAGCAGTTGAAGGCCGACGCGTCGCCCATACGAAACGGCCCGGCCCCCGTCGGATACCGGCGGGAGCTTTACGCCGCGGCTTTCGAGCGCGGCAACGTTATTGTTTACGAGCCGCGCGAACCGCTCCGGCGAAAGACGATGTACGAGAATATGAGCGCTTTCCCGCTGATGTACCGGGAGGCTATGCGCTACGACCTGCCGCCGGGGATGAAACTGGTCCTGTCGCGCGACCCCGCCGAGAAGTTCTTCGTTCGAGGTCTCGGCGGGGTGTCGGACACGTCGGCGGTCAACGGCGAAGTCCCGCCCTGCGCCAGTGGGCGGATCGAGTGGCATATCTCCCCCGCGTCCTTCGGAGACGTGGCGAACGTACTCTCGTCCGGCGACGAACTGGTCGTGGCGATCAAGAGTCCTTACGTGATCGCGGGCGGGCAAGTCGCCGCCGAAACGACCGGGAATGCTCGCGAGATCGGATTTCTTCCCTTCGTCTTTAGCCCCACATACAAGCATACTTTCCATAGACTGACTCCCCGCGACGGCAGTGCGTCGGTCAAACTCGGCCCAGCGCTCCCGAAGTTCCATCCCCTGACGGGGTTCGCTCTAAAGGTGGATCGCAACGGCCTTGGCAAGCTCCAGGTCACCGCCGACATCCAGCATAATCCGAGAGCCTTGCCGAAACTGACACGCGGAGAAAACCGCTTCGTGCTCTGGTCTCCGTGGCCTTGCGCCTTCACCGTAGAGAATTCGCCGACGGCTTCGGTCGTCGAGACCGACAACGGCCTCAGACTGCGCTTCGAGTTTTCTCAAAAAAAGGCCGGGCTTGACGCCGCACCGCGATTGCGGTAAATTGCATTTGTTTCAGCGTGCAGGAGGCCCATGTGGGCCAAGGGAAGACGGTGTGAATCCGTCGCGGTCCCGCCGCTGTGAACGGGGACGAAAGCCGCAAGAGCCACTGTCCCGGAGACGATCCGGGGCGGGAAGGCGCGGCGAGTAGGACGATCCGTGAGCCAGAAGACCTGCCTGTGCGCGCTTCACGACGGCCTCGAGGTCTGGGCCGGTGAAGGCTGGCGCAACACGGCGATCCTCTCGCTCTCCCGCCATCCCCACCTCTCCCAGCGCGGGCGCGCGCCCCTCCCGTCGCGAAGCGGACTCGTCGGCGACCGCTCGCGGAAGCGTTTCGCCGGGTTGAAGGGAGGACGACGTGCGCATACGTCAGGCACACCGTGCCGCAAGCACCTTGCGGAAGTGCAGGTCTCTTTGGCGTCGAACGGGATTCACGCTGATCGAATTGCTGGTCGTGATCGCCATCATCGGCATTCTCGCGGGCCTGCTTTTGCCCGCCCTTGCCGCTGCGCGGGAACGGGGCCGCCAGATCAGCTGCATGAACAACCTGAAGCAGTTGGGCATAGCGATGGAGATGTACACCTCCGACTACGGCGACTACTACATTCCGGGCACGGCGGACATCAATACGCTGCCGCCGTTCGCCGACGGCACGCCGCAGGACCCGTTCGACTACGCGAACATGCGCGCGGGCTACTGGCGCTGGCACGGGTGGCGCAAGGACGCCGACTCCTTGTTCGATCCCCAACTTGGCTACCTGGCGCCGTACTTGAGCATGCCCAAACTCCGTTTCCCCGAAACCCCCGAACAGTTGGGCGCCTATACCCCGCCCACCGCCACCGAGGTGCTCCGGATGCAGGATGTCAAGATGTGCCCCACCTTCCGCGGGATTTACAGAAAGGAGACCTCCGCGGACCGGATCATGTTCGAGGCCGGAGCCGGAGGCTACGGGTACAACATCACGTATGCCGGAAGCAGCCAGGCATGGAGCAAGATGGCGCCCTACCCTTCCAATCAGGCCTATGAGACTGCCGCCAGGGTACCGAAATTCAGAGACCCTGCCAAAACGATCCTGTTCGCCGACGCGGCGGCGGCCCGGAGACCGAGAGGCGGCGGCGACATCTATATCATGGAGCAGTCCGAAGTGGTTCCGCCGCACATGATCGGCCCCACCGCCGACGGGATGGGGTCGGAAGACCCCTGGGGCATGGGACCGACCATGCTCACGCCGACCATGCACTTCCGCCACCTCGGAAAGGCCAACGTGCTTTGGGGTAGCCTCCACGTCACCGCCGAGTCGTTCGGCTGGACCTACGGTTACGGTGAAGTAGACCCATGGGGGATCATTCCCGATGACGAAGTCGTGACGGCCCGCGAGATGGCCGCGCGCGAAATCGGTTGGTTCGGTCCCGAGGACAACACCCTGTTCGACTATCGTTAGTCTATAGTCTCGCACTTTCAGAACGCCTACACCCCTTTGCCACCCCCTTTTGAGAAGGCGGGTGCCATCCTCAAGGCCCGTGAAACGGGCCTTGGGGATGCGTTTGACAGCCGGAGTCAGGCCGTTCGCCGTTCGCCGTTGCCGTTCACAGGGCACCGCCGTTCTTCGTGTTGGTCGCCTGCCCTGAGCGGAGTCGAAGGGTGCCCTTCGTGGTGAGAGGCGTTCGCCGTTTTCAGTTCCCGAAGTAGCGCCGAAAGAAAAATACATTGCTTAGCAATGTCCCCCGCCTCGTTTTTGTGTCGCAACCCATGATCTCCGAATGCCTTCCGACCGATTTGCCATTTGGTTGCTTAGCAATGTCCAAGCAACCTCCAAGCAACCTCGAAGCAACCTCCCAAGCAACCTGATCCCACCGAAAAACCGCGCACCACCCTTCGGCCCTTCGATTGACTCAGGGACTGCGTCTGGCTCAGGGCAGGCGAATTGCCCGAAAAACGGACGCAACCGCCGATGTGCGCGGATGAACGCGGATATCGAATGCCTTTCAGCATGCGCCGTCCTATCGTCTTTCAGTTTTCAGTTCTCAGTTCTCGCTTTTCTTTAAGTATACGGCCGGGTCTGACAGGGGACTGGAAACTAGAAACTGGAGACTGGAAACTGGAGTCCGCGGCGTGCCGTTGGGGCTTCGGTGAAGGCATTTCGCGTAGCCGTTTGCATGGCACCGCCGTTCTCTGTGTACTCAGCGTCTCGGCGGTCAAGTTCTTGCCGTTTTCGTTTGCCGGGTGCTGGCCTTCTTCGCGTTCTTCGATCCCTTCGCGGTGAGAGCGGTTCGCCGCTGCCGTTGTCAGGGACTGCCGTCCTTCGTGAGCTTCGTGCGCTCGTGGTGAAGCCGTTCGCTCCCGCCGTGCGAAATAGGCCGCGCTATGCAGAAATTGCTCTTTTGACGTTGGGATAACCGAAGGGAACCGCCGCTCCACGCCTTGCGTGGCAGTTGCTTGCCCTGAGCTTGTCGAAGGGTCAGTTGCCAGTCCTGAGTTGTCAGTTTTGCTTTGCCATTCTTAGCTTTCCGTCCCTGGCGGCCAAGCTTCGTACCCTTCGCCGTGAAGTCGTTCCTACCCGCTGTGCGGAAAAAAACGGGACTATGCAGAAATTGCTGTAGCCCTCAGCGCACGTCGCACTTCCGCTTGCAATGAAGAGCGAATCGTTGTAGAAGATTCAGGGGAGAAGGGGAGGGACAGCCGAAGGGAGAAAGACAGACATGACTGAACTCCTTAAGAACCGCCTGTCCCCTATCATTGAGGGGGCGAAGACATGAGCAAGCCGGCCCCGCGCAACCCCGCAGTTGGCGCGACTAACATGAAGGCAACGTCATGAGCAAGGGTCAGTATGTGGCGTGGATCGATATCCTTGGTATCGGCGACTTGATGGCGTCGGCGGATACTGCCAAAGCACGGAATCTCTGGATACAGTATCGTGACGCGGTTAGAGACGAGTTCACCGGGATCGGGTCGGAAGTATGTGTGTGGGGAGTCAATGACGGATTCTATGCTCGCGCGGCAAATCTGGCGCAGCTTGCCGAGAGGGCGATAGCTCTCTATCGGCGGTGGTTCGACGCGCAGGTGAAGTATCCCGATGGACGTCCTCTTCTTCGCGGCGCGATAATCGAGGCCCCGAAGGATATCGTTGATGGTGTCGGCGATCATTCTTGTATCAAGCAGTGGCTCTTAGGGCCAGGCTTCGGGACCGCTTATGAGTACGAGCAATTGCTCCGTGGTGGTCGGCTCTTCATGCGCGACACACTGGCCGGCCGCGCAGGGTTCTCCGATGGCATGGAGTACCCATGGCGGGGCCTCGCAGAGTGGGACAACCTGCGGCCGAAGCAGAACCTTCTTGAGATTCTTTGGCCGCTCGACATGGAAGAAGGCACATTCGCGGCGCGGTTCGACCAAGTGGCTGAGCTCTACCGGAAGGAACTCGAACACCATCTGGAGGTTTCTGGCAATCCGCCCTCGCGCAAAAGCATGCGTCGAATCATGCAGTATGAAGAGACGCTCAAGTTGCACTTGCGAACGGCTGGAGTTTTCTTGCAGCGATGCCCGGATAGGCGGAAGTGTATCCTGCCCCTGATTGAGCGCTATCTGGCGTACCGTCCGAACACATGCCACTACACGTGGGGTCTAACGTTTGTCGCTTTGGAATCATTATTTCGTTCCGGGGATCACGCCTGTGATAAACACTTCCGTAAAGCTCTGAAGTTCTTGAACTCGCCAGTACAGGACGGACGGGAGCGAATTCACGATTTTCGCGAGGAGTTGAAGCGCCCGACGTACGAGTCCTTTCGTAAGTGGCTTGAACAGAAGTGTCCACTCTTGGTTTCGTAAGCTTCCTAAAGTAGGGAACATTGTGGAAGAGGCGGCGGACTGAGCCATCGAGAGAGAAGCGACGAACGGCGACACTATGAAACCGATCAGATTCTCATCTCATGCGCTCAGTTACGTCGCGCGACGCGGCTTCACCACGAAAGAAGTCACTGACGCCATCGAGTCCTCTTCGTGGGAGGCGGCCGAACATGGGCGGCTCCAGTGTCGAAAGGAGTATCCTTTCGGCAAGGACTGGAACGGGAAGGTATATGGCACCAAGCAGGTCCGGCCCGTATTCGTCGAAGAGGAATCTGAAATCATCGTCGTGACGGTGTATACTTATTACTACTGAGACGCTTTGTCGAAAGGGCCGCGCCATGAGAATTCGTTACGATCCCGAAGTGGATGCCATGAGCATTGTGTTTCGGGAAACCACCGTCACCACGCGTCCGCTGGCCGAGGGGATCGCGGCCGAGTACGATGCGGAGGGACGCCTGGCGGGCATCGAGATACTGGACGCGTTGAAGCGCTTTGGGGACCGCTCGACGCTCCGACAGGTCATCCTGGAGGGAATCGGGCCCGGCGCATCCCCTGCCGCGGGCGTCGCGGAAGCGCCGACGGACTATCGCAGGCGCGAACCCGAAGACGCCCCACCCGAACCGGAGGAGCGGCCCGATTAGCCGCGACATGCCCCGAAGTTGTTTCGAGACTCTCGGCTGGGGTGAACCGGGAGCGCGTGGACGGCGGCGTCAATGAACCGTTGTCATCGCGAGGTCGGCGGGCCAAGGGACGTATTCGCGCGGGGGATGTTGTCGCGCCAATCGCAGCGATCTTCATATTCCCTATCACGTTTACATGGGCTTTTCGATTCTCCGCGTCGTCGTTCGTTCGTTTCGCGGCACGCGGTTATGGGAATCGGTAGATTGCCGCAGCCGACCGGAGCATGCCTCCTTTGCTCGGACTACGTACAAGGCCGGTCGGCTTCGCAATGACGACGATCAATGGCCGCTGCGCGCGGCGACTTTCCATCCGCCGGAACGACTGCTATAATCCATCCTCTTCGCATTCCAGAGTAAAGCGAGAAGCTTTTCGACTTCTCGCTGAAACCCGCATGAATCTTGTCGGAGCATGATATGCCGGCCAGTCAGTACGATTTCGCAACCATCGAGCCGAAGTGGCAGCGGTTCTGGGAAGAGAACCAGACTTTCCGCGCCGCCGGGCCCGGCGAGGAGGGGTTCGACCCGTCCAAGCCGAAGTACTATGTCCTGATCGAGTTCCCTTATCCTTCCGGAGAGGGCCTTCACGTCGGCCATCCCCGCAGCTACACGGCGCTCGACGTCGTCGCCAGAAAGCGGCGCATGGAAGGCTTCAATGTTCTCTATCCCATCGGATGGGACGCGTTCGGCCTGCCGACGGAGAATTACGCGATCAAGACGGGCCGCCACCCGCGAGACGTAACGCGCGAAAACGTGGTGAACTACCGCCGGCAGCTTCAGCGCCTCGGGTTCTCCTTCGACTGGTCGCGCGAGGTGAACACCACGGATCCGGACTACTACCGCTGGACGCAGTGGATATTCCTGAAGCTCTGGGAAAACGGCCTCGCGTACAAGGCCGAGATCCCCATCAACTGGTGTACCTCGTGCAAGGTGGGCCTGGCCAACGAAGAGGTGGTGGGCGGCCAGTGCGAGCGGTGCGGCGGGGAGGTCGTGCGGCGCATGCGCAGCCAGTGGATGCTGCGGATCACAGAGTACGCCGAACGCCTGCTCAATGATCTGAACACGGTGGACTTCCTCGAAAAGATCAAGATGCAGCAGCGCAATTGGATCGGCCGCTCGACCGGAGCGGAAGTGGAATTCCCCATCGTCGGCGTGAGCGACCGCTCCATGCGGGTCTTCACCACCCGGCCCGACACGCTCTTTGGCGTCACGTACATGGTCCTGGCGCCCGAACATGCGCTGGTTGGCGAACTCATGGATCGCTGCGAGAATGCCGACGAGGTTCGCGCATACGTCGAGGCGGCCGGGAGGAAATCCGACTTCGAACGCACGGAGGTGGCCAAGGAGGTCACGGGCGTCGAGATGAAGGGTGTGCGCGCCTTCAATCCCGCTGCGAAGACCGAAGTCCCCGTCTGGGTGGCCGACTACGTTCTCATTTCGTACGGCACGGGCGCGATCATGGCCGTGCCCGGGCACGACGAGCGCGACTGGCGCTTCGCCCGGAAGTACGATCTGCCGATCGTCGAGGTTATCTCCGGGGGAAACATCGAGGAAGCGGCCTTCGTGGAGATCGAGGACGGTATGCTCGTGAACTCCGGCCCGCTCGACGGGCTGAGACCCGACCAGGCCATCGTGAAGATGACCGAGATTGTCGAGAGCGAGGGATATGGCAAGGCCTCGGTGCAATACCGGCTGCGCGACTGGGTCTTCTCGCGCCAGAAGTACTGGGGCGAGCCCATCCCCATGGTCAACTGCCCCGCATGCGGCTGGGTCCCCGTGCCGGAGGAGGAACTGCCCCTGGTTCTGCCGGAAGTCGAGCGTTACCAGACCACCGGCACCGGCGAATCCCCCCTCTCGCTGATCGAGGACTGGGTGAAAACGCGGTGTCCCAAGTGCGACGGGCCCGCGACGCGGGAGACGGACACGATGCCCAACTGGGCCGGGTCATCGTGGTACTTCCTGCGCTACTGCGACCCGGCCAATGACGCGGCCCTCGCCGACCGCGAAGCGTTGGACTACTGGACGCCGGTGGATTGGTACAACGGCGGCATGGAGCA
>DUZM01000235.1 GCA_013349485.1 Candidatus Hydrogenedentota bacterium
AAACTGAACGGGCTGCCCGCCCCGCCGACCCGGACAATCCCGGCAGTCCCAATGCCTTCATCCTCGAGTTCCGATACAATCTGGTCGGCCATCGGGTCGTCGCCGAGCAGACTGAACAATTCACACCGAGCCCCGAGCCGCGCACACGCCACGAGCGCCGTCGCCACAAGGCCCCCGCCCTGCGCCCGGTAGTCGGTAACGTACGCCGTATCGCCCCAGCCCACTTGCGGCGACACCACGATGTGGTCCAGACAACAGATGCCTGCACCCGCTATACGGCACGCACCTTTCTGCATAGGCTCCTCGTTTCCGTTAGTCAACAACGAACGTATTCCCTAATCGCCGGGTAAGCATGAGCTAAAAGCGGGGACTGACGCAAGCGAGCGGCCATTAGGGTGCGAGACGTATCGTCTACACGCTGCACAATTGATCCATCGCAACATAAAGGCGGCGGCTATCCGACGGCTTACTTCCTTAATAGGTACGCGTGTGAGCCCGTCCTTTCAAAGATCACTCTATCGTCCTCGATTTTGTAGATGAGCAACCAGTCGGCCTCGATGTGGCACTCCCTGCGCCCGGTATAGTCCCCAATAAGTTGATGATCTCGGTGCAGCGGATCCAGTTCCTTGCCGTCGATCAGCGCTTTAGCGATGATCTTGAGTTTCTCCAAATCCTTGCCGCGTCTCTTGGATTTCCTGACGTCGCGTTCGAATTGACGAGTGTAGACAGGCGTGCCCATCAGATCCCGAGCTTCTCGAACATGTCGGCGGCATCCTTGCACACCACGATGTTCCTGCCCGAATCCGTATCCTCAAACGTTTTTAGCGTAGTGGCGTTCGGAATGACCACATCGAAGGGGAGGCCTTTGCGCATCGCCACTTGTCGGTAAAACAATGTAACGGCCTGGGTCGCAGAAAGCCCAAGATCCGCGAACACCCGTTCGGCCTCATGCTTAAGCTCGGGCTCAACGCGCGCCCGAACAGTCGCGGACTTACTCATGGTACACCTCTTTCCACTCCGTCCAGAATGTAGCACGAATGGGCTACATTGTCAAGCCGTGGCCAGAACCAAATCCCGCCTACGGGCGGCTGCCAGCCACCGTCTCATCCGCTACCCTAATCCCCGTTGCCCTCAAAGCACTCTGTCAACCACTCCGGGCCAAGAACCATGTGCGTTTCGTGGGACTCCAGAACGGTAACGGTCGCAAAAGTGTACGGCGAAGAACTGGGATCAAACAAAAACTCATCAAGGTCTGCAAATACCACGAGCGTGTACGTGCCTGCTTCCAGGCCTTCAATTCGGAACAAGCCGTCTTCGGAACACCGCGGTGAGCGATTACGCACGTTGGGCGGCCCGTTTCACTCAATGCGGCGGTTATGTCTTCTCTTCGTAAAGCTGGAACATCCGCGTTTGCGCATCGTGCGACGACGCGATGTCGTGGGCAGTCCTCACAGACTTTCCCCCGCAGAACAACTCGTAATGAAAGCAAAGCGCGTAGAACAGAGACGCGTCGCCTTCCGGGTCGCCCGTCGGGCCGACGTAGGCTCTGCATCCCGACCGCATGAATGCGTCGGCGAACGGCGGCAACCCCAGCGAACAGCCCGTGTTAATAACCACGGTTTCAGGGAGTTTGAGAAACGCGGCCAAGTCGTCCGGCGTCAAGGCGCGGTGGTACGGTTGCTGCTCTTCAATCGCCGGTGCGAGTTCCGGCAAACGCAAACCGACATCGTCGCCATGGCACATCAAAACGACGTGCGTCGAAATCGGCCCCCCCCGCCCAACACGCGCACTAGATCGCTCGCGGCCCCTATCCAGTGCACGTTCACTCGGACGCTCCAATACTCCAGCGCGCCGCGAAGCGCAAACGCCTCCAGAGCGTCCTCCACTACCACGATATCCACATTGGCTCTCGGCTTGGTCATATCGTTCTCCAGACATGGTGGCCGTCATCAGCGGCCAGCGTGCGGCTGTCTGCGCTTGTCATCAGGTCTTCGTCTCCGAGGCTTTCCTGGCGACCATAAATACGGTAGGTCTGGGGTCTACCCAGTTCTGCCCGCACGCTTGCCATTCCTCGCGCATTCTATGGATCCCTGACTCGATATCTTGCTCCGTTAGAAGCTGAAAACTAGGCCTTTCCCTTCTCCTGAGACTGCCCGCCACCTTGCACAACCTAAGAGGCAGATTGCGCTCAATCGTCTTCATCTGAATGAGCCGGAATCCGACGCTCCTGATGACACGCGACAATTCCGAAATGGATGGCATTCGCGCAGACTCCAACTCAGCAATCCGGGGAAAGAACCGAAACGGAACGCGCCTGGCCACTTCTTCAGGCGCTATAGTCCGGAGTATCAGCACGCCGGAGCCTTTCAATACACGATAGGCCTCCTGCAAGGCGCGCTTCCTGTTCGGAACCTGGTGTATGACGAGCGACATGATCAGGCGGTCAAAACATCCATCGCCGAATTCGAGGTGTTCGGCGTCCCCGAGAATCCACTGGACCTGGTGAGAGCCATTCTTTCGCCTGGCATACGCAATGAGGGCGGGCGATACGTCATGTCCCACCGTCCAACCACCCGTTCGCTGGGCGATGGCAATGGTGAAGCCTCCTGTGCCGCAGCCAATATCGAGGACACGTTGATGCGGCGCAATTTCCGCCAAACGTACAAAATGCGACGCCCAGAACGAGACATTCTCTTTTGTATATCTACTGGCGTCAAAATGCCCTGGGACGTACGTCTCCGGTTGTGTCCAGTAGGGTTCTACTAGGTCTTTTCGCACGGCCAATCCCATGTCAAGAAACGCTTAAAGCTCAGCGGCCGGGGTCACGAGAGGCGCTTACGCAACGGGTTTGGATTACGGCAAATCCCACACTCTTTGCCGTCAGTATCATGGCCATGTTGTCTTCCGCTGTGAAACACGTACCGAGACGCCCGGCGCTGAGTATGTCGGCAGTGACGAAAGACACGACGCGCTGCGGGCGGGCAAGCCTGTTCGTTCACAGTAGCTTCTTCAGATCGTCCGCCGTAATCTCGCAGTCTCTGAGTATCTGGGCAAGCAACCCTCGTCCAATGGACTCGCCGCGATGCACGGGAACGACCGTGCACCGACCATCGGCGTGTTTGAGAAACCGATGACTGCCTTTCGTTCGGATGACTTCAAAATCCAGTTTCCGAAGCGCCCTGATGACCTGTGGACCCTTGACTACGGGGAGCTTGGTCACTTGGCCACCGCCACTCGCTGGACGCCCACGAATTCGTTCGGGTCGGGTTCCTCGACTTCCAGACAGAGTTCGATCGCGTCCTTGACCCGCCTCATCAACACATCGAGCGACTTTGCCTGCGTATGACATCCTCGCAACGCCGGAACCGACGCGACGAAGTACCCGTCTGAATCCCGTTCGATCACGACGCTGAATTCATGGGACATGAATGCATACCTCCTTCACCTGCCATGTGGCTTGCCGCGCCCGAAGGTCGCCGCGCCGGCCACCGGGCCTTCCGGCTCGTGTGTGGCGACTGTCATTATATCAAGCCGGCGGCGGGTTTGTCGTCCCCGCCGCCTGCCTCTCGGGGGACGCGAGGCCCGCGTGCCACGGTTGGGCAAGGCTTCTGTGCGATGACATAGCCGAAACTGAGCCATCTGCCGCCGTCCGATCGGATAGTCTGCGCCTCTTCGCCATCTGGGCAGGCCTTGCAGCCCGGCGTGTACTGACAGTACTCTTCCCACCACAACTGTGCGTCGGGCGCGTAGTCGGCCTCAAGCACCTCGAAGCCCACCGACCTGAACGCTTCTGTTGTCTCGTCAATGGCCGCAAAGCACTTTGCCCAGCCCTCTATGTCGGCGCCTTCTCCCTTTGTGTAGACTGGGGCCAGGTCCTTCGGCATCTCAACATCCAGGTGCATCGGCTCCCCAAAACCCAAGAGTCCGCCCGGCCGGAGCACGCGGCAGACCTCCGCTAAGCATGCCCGGTACCTCGCCTCCCCTTCGCTCCCGCGAATCATCTCGAGCGTCGTCGTGCAGTAGGCGGCGTCGAATGAAGCATCGGCAAAGCAGGTTTCAGGCACGCCGGCCCGGACTGGCAGGACACTGCCGTCCACGCTCAGGGCACGAGCGTTCCGCGCAAGATGCTCGACGCAGAGGAGACCTTCGGGGTCGGACGGATCCACCCATGGATCAATGCCCACGACAACGACATCATATTCCTTCGCCAGGAAGCAGGATTGATACCCGTGAAACGTGCCAACATCCAGGAGACGAAGGCCCGGGTCTAGATTGAGCCTGTCTGCAATGAACTCGGCGACCTTGAGGCCGCCGGGGCCGCTGCAATGGGCATAGACCACGTCAGGATCGTATTTCGACGCTTTAGCGTATGTCAGATGTGCGCTCATACGGAATCATCTCGCTGCTATCAATTAGCGGCAAGGCTGAGGCGTGTCGCCTTCGCCCGCGAGTCGCACCCATTTTCGGGTGATCGCGCATGTCAGCGCCAGCGTTATGGCATTGACCGGAAGCTGAAACGCCATGCTGGCTACGATGTTCCCAGGGGCAGTGAGGTAGCCCTGGGTGACGTAGTGAACCGGAACAAAGATGACGGGATTCCAAACGAGGGCCGCCAGAAACACCCACGCAAACTCAGACGGGCCCTGCAGAACGAGTTTCTTAGAGGGGAAGGCTTGGACGAAGATCGACCACGTCACGAAGAGAAGAACAGAAAGGGCTGCGGCAACGGGAACCTGAACGCTAATCTGGTTAGCGGGCTTCATTAGGTTGTAGGCCATGAAACCGGCGAAGATGCCCGTGAAATTCGCCAGAAGGAGAACCACCCCGTGCAAAAGAATTCGGAAAAGTTTCATCGCGGTATTCTCCCATTCACGCCATGCCGCCAAGCCTTGTACAGACGAGCGGCATAACTTCGCGAGCATTCGGCTCAATATGCGTGCTCGTATGCCGAGTGCGAAATCCCTTTACAAAGTCGAGCCTGTTTTCTCCTGAACCGCTTATCGGCGGTAAGTGTCCCCTCGCGTCATTGCGAGGAGTCTTCGACGAAGCAATCTCCTTAGGCACACACCGAGGCGTCGCGAGAAACCAAGTGGATTGCCGCGTCGCTCGGGGACTCGCTCCTCGCAATGACGGGAAAGCATGGCCGCCGATGGCTTTGTAAATGAACTTCGCGCTTGGCACACTAGACGCTCATCGTCACTTTTCTTTTGTAGCAGTGTTGCTACGTCTTGTCAAACCAGAGCATTTTGCGCGTGAGACCAGGGTCGTCGCCTTGCGACTTGATGAGATAGCCGGTCGGTTCGTATCCCCAGGCATAAAGGCGTTCTTCCAGGTCTATGAGATCTCGACCCAAAGCCCACGGCCCGATTATCAAGCGTCCGTCGGGATTCAGGTAATCTGCAAGCAAATGCTCCAGGAATTCCCGCTCACGGTGTCTTGGCGCATAGCTGATCTCGTGGGCATGTACGAAATCGAATCGCCCGGCGGGCGTCCATGAGACGGCATTGGCGACGAAGAATCGATCCGATCTCTCAGGACGCCTCTTCCGCGCGAAGTCTATGAGTTCTTCCGAAATATCGACACCATAGAAGTCGACATTCAAGCCGGAACCGTCAACCCACCTCTCAAGACACTCGATCAAGTATCCGTTA
Organism: Candidatus Hydrogenedentota bacterium; assembly: GCA_013349485.1. Lineage (GTDB taxonomy): Bacteria > Hydrogenedentota > Hydrogenedentia > Hydrogenedentales > SLHB01 > DUZN01. The sequence continues at coordinate 5,652 of DUZM01000235.1, forward strand.
GCGCATCCCACGTCAAGAAACGAGCCATCCTTGTGAATCGCTTCCAAGATCATCAAGACCCGCGTGTAGCGCCACCGGGCTTCGTCGCCCCCGTGCCCCGACTGCGCCCGCGGATTGCCACGCGAAAGGTATGCCGTAGCCGTGGCTTTCTTTCTCGCCTCGTACCATTGCTTCTCAGAAATTTGCCCATTATCCAAGGCGGCATTCAACTCATCGCAATACGCGTTGAGATTCCCGGGAGAGGATGTAGGCTCAAATTCATTCATGGAGATGCCTCCCTGGCTCAGTCTGCTTCGTCGTTCCCCGTCAGAATCTCTTGGATCTCGCCTCGTTCGCAACAGCGGCGAAAGGCTTCAGCCATCTTTGGGTCAAACTGCTCGCCCGACGCCTCAATGATCTTCTGGACGGCCTCGGCCGCCGGCTTCGCCGCCTGATAGGGTTGGGCGACCGTCATCGTATCGAAGGCATCGACAACGGCGAGCAGTCGGGCTGCCTCGGGGATCTCGGCGCCCGCCAAGCCGTCAGGATAGCCTGAGCCGTCCCAACGCTCATGGTGGTGACGTACGATCTCAGCAATCGCAACGAGGAACTCGACGTCTTCAAGCATCTCAGCGCCCCGCTGCGGGTGACTATCCAGCTGCATGCGTTCATCCGGCGTCAAAGGCTCCTTCTTAAAGAGGACAGAATCAGGCAGAGCGATCTTGCCAATATCATGCAGGAGAGCGGCAAGCCGGAGTTCCTTGCGGCGAGACGCATCCCATCCAAGCTCAAGGGCAACCAACTGTGAGTATTCGTTGACACGGGAAACATGCTCAGAAATATTCTTGTCCCGGACTTGGAGCGCGGAGGTTAACGCAGAAACCACTTGCTCGTAGAAGGCGCTGATCTTCGCCAGTACCGCATCTTCAGTGGGTTCGTTCATGCACGTATCCCTTTCAGCGGCTAATAAGCAGCATGCCGTCACCGGATCAGGCTAGCGCTCATCCAGTAGAAAACGCAGTTCGGTGCAGCGTCGGCCCACAATCTGCAGAATCTTCTCTTCAAGTTCGGGGCCGTAGGGCTCGCGAATCGTGAAACCACCGGCCTTGACGACCAGATCCCTTTCCGCAATCCGCCATACGGTTGGCCCGCCTCGCTGACGGCGATACGGACGATACTTGTCAAACGGCAAGATTCTAATCTGCATCTGGTCGGGTACTTTAGGTGGCGGCCAGGCTGATTCCCCAGTCGCATACTCTATTCGCTTGTATCCTCCGACCTCATACAAGCGGCCGTCGGCATAGCCTTCCAACCATGGGTATTCGTCGCGCAGTTTCATGATGTCCGCGTGAATGGCTTCCATCATGGCGTCGATACTCGCGTCGCACAACGGCAGATAATCCCTCTCCGTGCCTTGCGGGAATGGGCTAGACTCCCGCCGCAGATGAATCCAAAGCTTCGCACCATCGTGTCCCAAGATAAGCGTATCGCCGCGGCGCTTGAACGTGTGCTGCCCCAGCAAGTGCTTTGGCCAGTAGGCGAGCAACTCAGGCAAACGCTCCTCTGCGGCCTTCGAGGGCGCCTCAAACAGGTACGTGACAAGAAAGCCTTTTTCGATCTCGTATGTCCCCCTCAGCGATTCATCGACTGACTCCCCGTCATCCACTCGCCGTTGTGAATGCCAGACAAAGCGGCCATCGTCGCGAAAAGTCACGGACAGACGCCAGTGCTCGTCGCCAGGATACGCATGGCCTTCTTGTCTTGCTTCTTCCTTCAGCCAGGTACCTAGGAGACCCTGGGAAAGCGCCTTGCCGCCACGGACTGCCTGGGCGTCTGGGGATTCCCCCTCGAGCGGCTTGGCTGCGGCTGCCGGGCCGCCGTTCGTTGTGGACTCTGCAGCAACGCCGGGCAGTACTTCTGACAGGCCGCTCGCGTGCGACGTTAGGCCC
>DUZM01000125.1 GCA_013349485.1 Candidatus Hydrogenedentota bacterium
CTCATAGCCATGTTCGCCTATGCGAATTCTTCACGTGTTTAGAGATTTCTATCCGCCAGTGCGCGGCGGCATAGAGGGCCACATGGCGTTGACGTGTCGGATCCAACGGCGATGGGCCGAGGTCGAAGCGCTGACGTGCAGCCGATCATTGTCGAGCCGCGTTATCGAGCGGGATGGGACGCGCGTGACCGAGATCGGCGAATGGGGGCGGTTCCAGGGCGCGCCAATCGCTCCACTGTTCCCGTGGTATCTGCGCCGCGTCCCGGCCGATGTGCTCGTGATCCACGTCCCGAACCCGACCGCCGTGTTGGCGTATCTGCTCGCGCGCCCGAAGGCCCGCCTCGTGGTCCGCTACCACAGCGACATCGTGCGTCAAGCCGCCGCATTCAAGGTGTATCGGCCATTGCTTATGCGATTCCTCCGGAAAGCTGATATCATCCTACCCACGTCTGACCGCTATCTAGCAACGTCGCCGGTGTTACAAGAGGTTCGGGAGAAATGCGCCACAGTTCCCCTCGGCATTCTGCCGGAAACCTTTCAAGATCCCGAACCGGCCCGCGTGGCCGCCCTGCGCGAAGCGTACGGGGAACCCTACGTGTTTTTCTGTGGACGACATCGCTACTACAAAGGCCTCGAGTATTTGGTGCGTGCCGCCAAGGCAATTCGTGCGCGAGTCGTCATCGCGGGCGGCGGTCCCGAGCGGGCGCGATGCGAGACCCTCGCGCGCGAACTGGGCTTGGCAATTGCATTTCCGGGGGAACTGACGCACCAGGAGTTGGTGGATCATCTACACGGCTGCGCACTGTTCGTGTTGCCGTCTGTCGAGCGCAGCGAGGCGTTCGGCATCGCCCTGCTCGAGGCGCACGCGAGCGGGAAACCCGCCGTCGCTACCCGGTTAGGCACGGGGGTCGAGTTCGTTAACCTCGACGGCGAAACGGGACTGAACGTGCCCCCGCGCGACGCCGAGGCCCTGGCCGAAGCCGTCAACGCGCTGTTGGCCGACGAGCCGCGCCGCCAAGAAATGGGCGAAAGAGCGCGAAGGCGCGTGCAAACAGAGTTCCACGCAGAGACATTGGCGCGAAAAGAACTCGCTTTGTACTTGGGAAAAGGGATGTGAAGCAGAACTGGTATTTGGTCTTCTCGTATGCGCTGGGCGCATCGTTTCTGATCTCGCTCGGGGCCACCGCTGTGCTGCGCCGTTTGGCCATTCGATGGAACGTAATGGACTTACCCGGGGAGCGGAAAATGCACCCGGAACCCGTGCCGCTATTGGGCGGCGCAGCCATCTTCGGAACGTTCTGCGCGGTCATTCTCGGCAGCCTTCTCCTTATCGAACCGGCCCGACGCATCGGTTTCGACTGGCTGGACGCGCTGGTCCTCGCATTTCTCGGGACGAACGTCAAGGTGAAGCTCGCGGGGATCTTTGCCGGGGGGCTGATCGTCTTTGTGCTGGGGCTGGTGGATGATGTCAAGACGTTGCGGCCGGAGGCCAAGTTTGCGGGTCAGGTGGCCGCGGCCCTCCTGCTCGTGGCGTCCGGCACACGCCTCGACCTCTTCATCGAGAACGTGTGGGCGTTCTCGGGCCTTCGCCCGGAAGGGTCCGTGCCGACGCTCTGCGTGTCCGGCCTCGCAACGATACTGTGGGTCGTGATGATGACCAACGCGATGAATTTTCTCGACAACATGGACGGACTGTGCGGCGGCGTATCCCTAATCGCGGCGTTCTCTTTTTTTCTGTGCGTGCTGCCCCACGAGGAATACTTCGTTTGCGTGATGCTGCTCGTGTTCGCAGGTTCCGTGGCCGGATTTCTCTATCATAACCTCCATCCGGCACGTATTTTCATGGGCGATGCCGGCTCGATGTTCTGTGGCTATATTCTGGCCACCGTTGCCGTACTTGGCACGTTCTATACCGAGACAACGCCGTCCCGGGTGGCGGTGGCGGCCCCGTTGGTGGCTTTGAGCGTGCCCATTTTCGATATCGGCAGCGTCATCTACATCCGATGGCGCAACGGACAATCGATCATCAAAGGCGACAAACGCCATTTTTCGCATCGTCTGGTCGCCATCGGCATGTCGCCGCGTCAAGCCGTCGAGTTTATATTGTTGGTGGCGGCGGTCGTGGGCCTTGGAGCGGCGCTGCTGCCGAAAGTGGGCCGCGCCGGTACCCTTATCGTGCTCGCGCAAACTGCGGGACTCTTCATGCTCATCGTGATCTTGATGAACGCCGGGCAAAACAGGCAAAGGGGCCTCGGCAAGTGAGCAAACGCACGCGGAAACACAAAAGGAAGCCGCGCGCACTCGAGTCGCAAGCGCCCGCACTGCCGGCCGACCGCCGCCATCCGCGTCGGCGGCAGTGCCTCGAGGTCGCTCTGGCGTTGGGCATGGCGATTATCGTCATGCTGCGGCCCTTCCGCGACGGCATGACGTACCCCGGCCAAAACGCCTACTTCCTCTGGGCCATCGCTTTCCTGACCTCGTGCTGGGCCATGAGACTCCTGATCCTCGGAGAACGAATCCGGTTTGGCGGGCCGATCCTGGCTCTTCTCGTCTTCTGGGGCATATGCCTTCTAACCGCCTTTGACACGGTTCAATTCGACGCGACCTACCGCAGCCTTCTCTATTGGGCCGGCCACGTGTTCGTGTTTGTGCTCGCCGCAAACGCGTTCCGGTGTAAGGGTGCCATCGGCGTTGTTGTTGGGGCGTTCGTGCTGACGTCGCTGGCGGAGGCCGGATGGGCGCTGGCGCACTTCAAGATAGTCCTGCCGCGGATCCGGCTTGCCGTCGAAGCCCAGCCGGATATGCTCGAGGGCGTTTTGGCTACAGGCGTGGCCTCGGCCGACTTCATGCACCGGTTGAGCGTGAATCGCGCCTTCGGCTCGCTGATGTTCCCGAACGCGCTTGCCGGCTTTGTAATCCTCGGGATACCCCTTGCGCTTGCCGGGGTTCTTCACTCGATCCTCGTCCTCAAGGAGGCGTTCAGGACTCCCCTGGAAGGAGGCCGGATGAAACGCGGCCCGATACGGCGTTTTGGCTTGCCAATTGCCGCAGGCCTGCTTGCATGCCTTGCGGCCGAGGCGTTGGCCTACGGCTGGTGGACACTGTACTACGGCAACGACGTGATCGCTCAGCACGCGACGGCCGCCGCATTCTTATACGGCGTTGCGCCTGCGGCGGTCACAGTAATTCCGTTGCTGGTCTTGCTCTTGTTTGGCGGCCATATCTGCTGGTTGTTCGCACGATTGGTTTGCTTTGTTCTCACCGTTGGACTCGAAGTCGTCGCGCTGTGGTACAGCTACTCCCGGGGAGGAATGCTGGCCGTCACAGCGGCGTGCTCCATGGGCGGCCTGCTGTTGATTTTGTCCTGGAAACGCTCCCGCCCAGGTAAACGTTCTCTTTCCGCGGCAAAAACCGCTTTGATTATACTCGTGTTTGGAGCGGCTGGCGTGTCCGTGGCTGCAAACAGCGCTGCACCGACGGCAAACACAAAGCCGCCTGCCCAGGCGCGCGCATCCGGCCAGAACGTAACCATGGACGACTTGCTGAATCCCGCCACCATGGCCCTGCGCTTGTCGTATTGGCGAACGGGGTGGGCAATGGCCAGGGCCAACTTCTGGACAGGCGTCGGCTTGGGAAATTTCGGCACAGTATACCCCACCTACAAGTACCTGGGCGCGGGCGACGTCAAAACGGCCCATAACGATTTTCTGGAAGTCCTATGCGAGACGGGCGCACTCGGCTTTCTTCTTTTCACGGGTTTCTGGGCCTACTTCGTGTATTGGGGCGCCGCAAGAATCCTGCGCGAGCCGGCCCCGCTCGATCGCCTGGTATTGACGGGGGGCTTCTGCGGCGTACTGGCATTTCTGTTACATGCCGTGGTGGATTTCAATTTCCATAATCCCGGCCTGGCTTTCTTCGCGTTCCTGTTGGCCGGCCTGTTCTTTTCCCGGGCGTCCCTAGCCAGCGGCTCCGCCGAGAAACACATAAAACACCAACTCATGGCGATACCGCTCGTCATTGCGGCCGTGACCCTCGTCGGCGCAAGCGTGCGGCCCTGGGCCGTCGACTACGCGTTGGGCGGGTACAAGTTCCTGCGCGCTGGTATGCCCGTCACCATGAACTGGCGGATGCGCGCTGCCCGATTCCTGTTAAGTCCACCGGACCCGCCGGGCGAATCGGCACATATCCTGTTGCTCCTCGTGCCGGATCGACACAAGCTCGAACGGTTCGGCGGCGTGTTTACGCGCCAGGATATCACGGAAGGCCGCTACCGGCGCGTCACGCCCGAAGAACCCCTGCCGAGCGATGCGGCCTTTGTGCTCGACGAACCCGAGTCGGCCTATGAAACGGGCATCAGCGCCGCTGAGACCATCCTCGACGACCTTGAGCGGGCCGACGCGACGTGGTATCCGCACAGTCCATTCGTGGCAACCACGCTTAACACGTGGTATTTCATGTTGTACGACCACGCCAACCATCCCGAGGCCAAGCGTCGGTACGCCTGGGAAGCCCTCAAGTGGGCCAAGCGGGAAACCGAACGCAGTCCGCACCAATGGAGGTCGCACGATCGACTCGCAAAAACGTTGTGGTTCTACGGAAACGTCGAACAAGGGCCGCGTCGAGGCGAGCATTTCCGCCGGGGACTCGAGGCGTTCAGGAAGGTAACCGAGCTGTATCCGACCTTTGCCGAAGGCTGGCAGCAATACGGGAACGCGCTCGTCGAATACGGCGCCGCACTCAAGAAAGCCGGTGACACATCCATCGGAGATCCTTATCTCATCAGCGGCAGAAAAGCCCTGGCGCGCGCCCAAGAAATCAGCCAACGACTTCAAGGCAAGTGACGCCCCCTTCAAACCTTTATCAAGAATAGAACGACAGCAGCAAGTCACACAAGAAAGAGATGGTGTCCCGTATTCGTGGCTCGGCAGGATACGCCAGCAACACAAAAGCGGCCAAAGCAGGATGGAGGGAATCCGGATATGCACCTATTCAGGATGCATCGATTGCGCTATAATCAATCTCGCAGGGAACGAACACGCAACGGAGAAACGCCATGAAGATACTTGTGCTCCACGGCCCGAATCTCAATCTGCTCGGGACGCGCGAAACGGAGATTTACGGTCAGACCACGCTGGATGACATCGACGCCATGCTGGCTGAAGAGGCCGGTAACCTCGGCATAGAACTCCGGACGCTCCAGTCCAACAGCGAAGGCGAACTCGTCACCGCCATCCAGGAGGCCGCCGGTTGGGCGGATGCCCTCATCATCAATCCCGGCGCCTACACGCATACGAGCGTGGCAATCCACGACGCGATCGTCGGCGTCGCCGTGCCGACCATCGAAGTCCACCTCTCAAATATCCATGCCCGCGAGGCGTTTCGGCAGAAATCGTTCGTCGCGCCCGTAGCGATCGGGCAAATAGCCGGTTTCGGCGCAGACAGCTATCGGCTCGCGCTGCATGCCGCTTCCCGCTTGGAGAGATCATGAGCCGTCGATGCCAAGCGTTGCGCACCGCCCTTGGTGAAACCGGGTATGACGCCCTGGTTAGTCTCGACCCGGCGGACAATCAGTATCTCACCGGATTCCTCGGCACCGCGTCGGCCGTCATCGTCACGCAGTCCGAGGCCCTGTTTCTTTGCGACTTCCGCTACACCGAGCAGGCAGGCGATCAAGTGCAAAATTTCGTCATCGAGGAGGTAAAAGGCAGTCTGGCGGAACGCGCCGGCGAGCGCCTGCGCACCCTCGGCGTCAAAACGCCCTGCTTTGACCCCGCGCGCCTGACGGTAGACGCGCTGCACCGATTGGCCACGACCTACGAGGCCGAACTCGACCCCGCGCCGGACATAGTCGGCAAGCTGCGCATTGTGAAAACCGCCGAAGAAATCCAGGCCATCCGGAACGCGTCACAGCTTGCCGAGGGGGTTTTGGCAGACATCATCGAGACACTCGAAAAAGGACTCGAGGAACGCGAGTTAGCCGCCCGGTTCGAGTACGAATTCAAACGGCGGGGCGCAACGGGGGCGTCGTTCGACACCATCGCCTTATTTGGCTCGCGAAGCTCATTGCCGCACGGGGCGCCCGAGAAAAAAACCCTGGCCGCCGGCGACGTCGTGCTGCTGGATTTCGGTTGTCGAAAACGCGGATACTGCTCAGACTTGACTCGCACCTACTGTTTCGGTAGGATTCCGGGCACGTGGTTCGACGAAGCGTATGAAGTTGTTTTGCGGGCGCAAACCGCGGCCGTCGAAGCGGTTCGGCCCGGCATGAGCAGCCGGGAACTGGACGGTGTGGCGCGCAACGTGATTGCACAAGCCGGATACGGTGAACGTTTTGGGCATGGCCTGGGCCACGGCGTCGGCGTCGAGATACACGAATCCCCCAAGCTCAACACCGAAACCGACACCGCCCTCGAGGAAGGGATGGTGTTTACGGTCGAGCCTGGCGTGTATGTACCCGGCAAGGGCGGAATTCGCATCGAAGACCTGGTCATGGTAACACGGGACGGCTGCGAAGTGCTCAGCGCGGCCCCAAGGGAGTTGACGATTCTCAAGGCATGATTTCCACGGCAGATTTCCGAAACGGGATGGTTATCGTCCAAGACGGCGCGCTGTTCGAGATAATCGAGTTTCAGCATGTGAAACCCGGTAAAGGCGGGGCGTTTGTGCGCACCAAACTCAAGAACGTCATTACGGAAAGGGTGCTTGAGAAAACGTTTCGGGCCGGCGAGCGAATGGAAGACGCCCGGCTCGAGTCGATCACGTACCAGTATCTGTACACAGACGGCGACCTGTATCACTTCATGCACAAAGACACCTACGAGCAGATTGCCGTAAGCGCCGACCTCGTGGGGGACAAACGACACTGGATGAAGGAAAATGAAGACATCTCGCTAGTGTTCCACAACGGCGCCGTGCTCAATATCGCCGTCCCGCTTCACGTGAACCTGGCGGTTACACGATCCGATCCGGGCGTCCAAGGCGACCGCGCCACCGGCGGCACGAAACCCGCCACGCTCGAAACGGGGGTCACCGTGTATGTCCCGTTATTCATTAATACTGGCGACGTTGTGCGCATAGACACACGTACCGCTCAGTATATCACCCGCGTCTAAAACGGAGGGCTGTTGGATGGACCTCGAAAGAATCCAAGAGGTGATCCGCATGTTCGAGGCATCCGCGATTTCCGAGATGGAACTCGAGGAAGAAGGATTGCGGATGCGGCTCAAGAAACAGCATGCGGAGACCATCGCAACCGCCGCGGCGCCGGCCGCACAACCGCCCCAAAGCCCGACCGCGCCCGTCGCAGCGACGATCCCCGACACCATTCTTGAGACGGCCCCCACGGATGAGGCCGGGGATGACGGACTCGTCACGATTGACTCGCCCATGGTGGGCACCTTCTTCGCCGCGCCGGGCCCCGGCGATCCGGCTTTCGTAAAGCCCGGCGACAGGGTCGACGAAGGGCAGACCGTCTGCATCGTCGAGGCAATGAAACTTATGAACGAAGTGGTTTCCGAGTTCCCGGCAGTGATCGTCAAGGTTCTCGTCGAGAACGCCGAACCCGTCGAATAC
>DUZM01000107.1 GCA_013349485.1 Candidatus Hydrogenedentota bacterium
TGCGCTGGCCGCGCACCGGCAGGCCGCGCTTATGCCGGATGCCGCAGTGGCAGTTGATGTCCATAAGCCGTTTGATGTTCGCCGTGACCTCGCGGCGCAGATCGCCTTCCACCTTGTAATCGCTCTCGATCACGGCGGAGAGCTTTCTGACCTCTTCGTCGGTTAGGTCGCGCACCCGTGTATCGGCGCTGACGCCGCTTTTCTCGAGCACCTCCCGGGCCCGGGTCGGGCCGACGCCGTAAATCGCCCGGAGCCCCGCGTCGACGCGTTTGTTCCGGGGAAGGTCCACCCCCACTACTCGTGCCATGAAATGGGCTCTCCTTTCCTGAAAGCGACGCCGAGCGCCGTTATCGCGACCGGCGGGGAATCGCTCCCGGTCCGTCTTCGTTTTATCCCTGGCGTTGCTTGTGTTTTGGGTTACTGCATATTACCCGCACACGGCCATGGCGTTTTATGATTTTGCACTTCTCGCAAATCTTTTTGACTGAACTGCGGATTTTCATCGTCAACTCCGTTGCGGCGTCCGTCGTCGTCCGCCGTCCTTTCCCGTGCCGCCGTATGCCACGCCCGTCTGTGCCCGCGGCAAGCAACCGATTGGCCGCGCTGCCGCGCGGCCTATCGGTGACGGTACGTAATGCGCCCGCGAGTCAAGTCGTAGGGAGACATCTCCAACTTGACCCGATCCCCGGGCAGAATGCGTATGAAGTTTATGCGCATTTTACCTGAAACGTGCGCCAGCACCTTGTGCCCGTTTTTGAGTTCAACGCGGAACATCGCATTGGGCAATGGTTCTATGACGGTACCCTCGACTTCTATCGCCTCTTCTTTCTGCATACTCGACCAACATCTGTTCTAAGCTGCCCCCAGACGCGTTTCGACGTCATCGACAGGATGTCCGGTTCGCCGTCGCGCACGACAACGCTGTGCTCGAAGTGCGCGCTCGGGTTTCCATCCGCCGTGACGGCGGTCCATCCGTCATCCAACACGCGGATGTCGGCCACGCCCAGGTTCACCATCGGCTCGATTGCCAGCACCATCCCGGAACGAAGCCGAGGACCCCGCTCTCCCGTAACGAAATTTGGAATTTGAGGTTCCTCATGCAACCTCGTCCCTATGCCGTGACCCACAAATGCGCGGACCACCGAAAATCCTTCCGCGCGGCACGTTTCCTCGATGGCGCGCGAAATGTCCTCGAGATAATTGCCGGCCCTCGCGGCCGCGATCCCGTTGGCAAGCGCGCGGTCAGCAGCGTCGAGGAGCCGCCGCTTCTCTTTGCTGACTTCGCGGCACGGCACCGATACGGCGGCGTCGCCATGATAGCCCTTGTAGATCACGCCCACGTCCATGCTCACGATCTCGCCGTCTGCCAGCCTGCGGTCGCCGGGAATCCCGTGAACCACCACGTCGTCGACGGAAATGCAGGTGGCGTTCGGATACCCGCGATATCCAAGAAACGCCGGGACGCCGCCCCGTTGCCGAATAAGCGCTTCGGCCGCGAGGTCCAACTCGAACGTTGTGATGCCGGGCCGGATCATTTCCGCCATGGCAACCAGTGTGTCGGCCACAATCTGATTTGCTTGGCGCAGAATGTCTACTTCCCGCTGGGTTCGGCGCGCTATCACGACGCCTACCCCGCCTTGCCCGCGCCCAGAATCGCCCGAATATCCGCGAACACCCGGTCGGGCGTCGCACCCGATCCGGCAATGGACTTCAAGACGCTCTGATTGCCGTAGTATTCAATTATCGGTTCGGTCGTTTCGTGATAGACGCTGAGTCGCTCGCGAATCGTTTCTTCCTGATCGTCTTTGCGCTGAACGAGTTCCCCCGAACAGCCCGGGCGGTCGCACCGGGCGCCGTCGCCCGCCGGAGGATCGAACTTCCGGTTGAAAATGGCGCCGCAGACTGCACAGGTTCGGCGCGCAGACAACCGTTCGACGATCTCTTCGTCGGGCACGTCAATGTTGACAACGAGATCGAGTGCGTGGCCCTGTCCCGCCAAGTGTGTCCCGAGCATCTCGGCCTGCGGCAGTGACCGAGGAAACCCGTCAAGAATGAAGCCGTTTGCGCAATCGGCTTCAGAAAGACGCCCGGCCACAACACTGCACGTCAATTCGTCCGGCACAAGCCGGCCTGCGTCAAGGTGCTGCCGCACCTGCCCGCCCAGCTCCGTCCCCCGGCTCAAATGGTCGCGGAAAATGTCACCCGTCGAAATATGCGGGAGACCGTAGACCTCCGCGATTCGCTTGGCCTGTGTGCCCTTGCCCGCGCCCGGGGGGCCAAACATCACAATTCTCAACGCCGCCACGCGACCAGCCGCTCCTTCTCTGTTTAAGTCCGCCCGGACCCTCGGCCCCGGGCTGTTAACGCCTCATCGACGGCCCCGAAGGCGCCGTCCTCTAGGCGAGAATCCGTCGTAGTGTCGCATGATAAGATGTTGCTCGATTTGGCGGATTGTATCGAGCGCAACGCCGACGAGTATGAGCAAGCTCGTGCCGCCAAAGAAACTCACGATTCCCCAGTCATACACGCCGAGTCCCGTAAACACGAAACTCGGAAGCAGCGCCACAGCGGCCAAGAACGCAGAGCCGACAAGGGTAACGCGATTCATCACGCGGTGAAGATACTCCGCCGTGGCTTTCCCGGGGCGCACACCTACGATAACGCCGCCATATTTTTTCATGTTGTCCGCAATCTCGACGGGATTGAAGATCATACTTGTATAGAAATACGAGAAAAACACGATGAGGAGCGCCGTGCATAGATTATACATTGGGCCATTCCATCGGAGGTGTTCCTGCACGAAGTTCAGCACGACGTCAATCGTGCTGACCCGGGCAAGCATCTCCGGCAACATCAGGATCGAGCTGGCGAATATAATGGGGATGACACCGGCTTGGTTTACACGGAGGGGAAGATAGTTGCGGCTGCTCCCCGCAACCCGGCGGCCTTTAACCTGGCGAGGATACTGAACGGGCACGCGGCGCTGGCCCGTGGTGACCAGGATGGCGCCGGCCACAACGCATACGAGCAAGCCCGCCAAGATGCCGAACTGAAACACGGACAAGTCTTTACTGGCGATCATGCGGACCAATCGCTGAAACGCGGTGGGCATCCTCGATACAATGCTTGTGAAGATGATCAACGAAATGCCGTTGCCGATGCCGTACTCACTGATCTGCTCGCCCAACCACATGATGAAGGCCGTACCGGTCGTGAACGATATGATGCACATCAGGTAGAACAAAGGTCCCGTATAGGTCAAGATGCCCGGACTATCAAGGTTAAGTTTTTCGAGATAGATTGCTGTCCCAATCGACTGGATAACGCAAAGCAGCATCGTGGCGTACCGGGTGTACTCGGTAATCTTCTTCTGACCCTCCTGACCTTCCTTGGCCAACCGCTCGAGGGCGGGGATCACGTGAACCAGCATCGAGAAGATGATCGACGCCGTGATGTAAGGCATGATGCCGAGCGCAAATACGGTCGCTCTCGCGAAGGCGCCTCCCGAGAATAGGTCGTAGAACGTCAGCAGCCCGCCCGCTCCCTTCACCACCTGCGCGAGGGCAATCCCATTGACGCCCGGCGTGGGCACATGGGCGCCAAGCCGATACACGGCCAGCATGATCAGCGTGAACACGATGCGCTGCCTCAGCTCGGGGATCTTGAAGGCGTTCCGGAATGCTTCGACTGGATGGGCCACCTACAAGTCCTCCGCCGCGCGCTTGCCCGCAACCGCGGGCGAACGCGTCTCGCAAGGCCAGACCTGAATGATCTCGATAGAACCGCCGGCGGCCTCGATCTTCTTCCTCGCGCTGTCGCTGATCGCATGCGTTTTCACTGTGAGCTTCTTGGTGACTTCGCCCCGGCCAAGCACCTTGACGCCGCCCTTCGCGGCGGCCACAAGGCCGGCCTGAATCATTGCTTCGGGCGTGACTTCCGCGCCCGCGTCAAACGTTCGTTCGAGCGCGTCAACGTTGACGGCCGCCCTCGGGAACCTGGCCTCGTGCCGGAACCCGCGTTTCGGCAGACGGCGGTGGAGCGGCATCTGCCCGCCCTCGAAACCGATTCGCCGGGAATATCCCGACCGCGCTTTCTGGCCTTTGTGTCCACGCCCGCACGTTTTGCCGACGCCCGAACCTCGACCCCGCCCGACGCGCTTGCGCGCTTTCTGTCTACCGGCCGCGCATTTCAGACTGCCCAAATTCATGGCTGCTGTCCTCAGTTGTCTCAGAACGCGATCAATTGTGCCGCGCGCCCCGAGGATTCCCTACAGGATGTCCGCGACGTCCAGGCCGCGCATGGCCGCGACGTCCTCCGCCGTCTTGAGTTGGCGCAGTGCGTCCAGGGTCGCCCAGACTACGTTGGTGGCGTTGTTCGACCCCAGACACTTGGTCAGGATGTTCTCATAGCCCGCCGCCTCGACGACCGCCCGAACCGGGCCGCCTGCAACGATGCCGGTGCCCAGTGAGGCGGGTTTCAGCAGCACCCGGGCCGCATCGGCGCGGCCAGTGACCTCATGCGGAATGGTCGTACTGATGATCGGCACCGCAAACATGCGATGCTTGGCCTTCTCGATGCCTTTGCGGATCGCTTCCGCCACCTCGAGCGCCTTGCCCATGGCGCCGCCCACGCGACCCTTTCCGTCGCCGACGACGACCACCGCGCTGAAGCTGAACCTGCGGCCGCCCTTTACGACTTTGGCCACGCGATAGATCTTCACTACGTGCTCGATATACTCGGATTCTTGCTCATCGCGAACGGACCTGTCGCGGCGGGGTTCCCGTTTCGCACGCACTGTACTCAAACTATTTCTCCTATAGCCGGCCACTCCCGGCGAATCCTGCGCGCCTATGGAACGCCGGCTTGTTCAGAATTGAAGTCCTCCTTTGCGCGCCGCGTCGGCCAAGGCCTTCACGCGGCCGTGAAAGAGCCGCCCGCCACGGTCAAAGCTTACCCGATCAATGGAGGCCGCCTTTGCCCGCTCGGCGAGCGCCTTGCCCACGGCAGTCGCCCCCTCGATATTGCCCCCGGGCGCCTTCAACGCTACCGAGGACGCGGCGACAATGGTTTTCCCGGAAGAATCGTCAATGATCTGCGCATAGATGTGCCGGAGCGATCGATACACGCTCAGCCGCGGCCGCGAGGACACCCCCGCCACCTTCTTGCGGACGCGCCGCCTGCGCCGCGCCAGCAATTCTACCCTGCGGTTCTTGTTCGCCATGCGGTTGTCTCTCCCAAACGTCTTACAAACGAGCACTACTTCACGCCGGCCTTGCCGACCTTTCTGCGAACGTGCTCGTCTTTGTACCTGATGCCTTTGCCCTTGTATGGTTCGGGCTTGCGGAGCGCTCGGATGTTCGCGGCGGTCTGACCGACCAACTGCTTGTCGATTCCGGAAACCGTGATGCTCTGCGGGCCTTCGACGGAAAACGTTACCCCTTCGGGCGGCTCGATCAAGACCGGATGGCTGAACCCCAGCACGAGGTTGAGCGCTTTGCCTTGCATTGACGCCCGAAAACCGACGCCGACGATCTCGAGGCTCTTCTTGAAACCCTGGGTCACGCCCGTAACCATGTTGCTGACGAGGGCTCGCGTAAGCCCGTGAAGCGCTCGGTGGTCCGGTTGGTCGTCCGGGCGCGTCACGGCAATCTGTGCGTCGCCGACGTCGATGCCTATTTCCGGGTTGAACGTCCGTTCCAGTGTGCCCTTGGGCCCGGTTACCCTGAGCCGGGAGCCCGCAAGCTCACACGTAACTCCGCTCGGAAGCGGTACGGGCAGTTTTCCGATTCGAGACACAGTCTATATTCCTTTCGCGTGCGGCGCGGATCTCACCATACTTCACACAAGACTTCCCCGCCAAGGCGCGCCGCCAGCGCCTGTTTGCCGGTCATGATCCCCTTCGAGGTGCTGAGTATCGATACGCCGAGGCCGCTGCGCACCGGTTGGATGTTTTTGCCGCGGACGTACACCCGCAGACTCGGCTTGCTGACCCGCTGAATGCCCTGAAGAACAGGCGACCGGTCAGTCATGTATTTCAGTTCGACCTCGAGAATGCCCTGGAGGCCCCGATCTTTCAGCGCATAGTCCCGAATATAACCTTCCTTCTTCAGCACTTCGCAGATCTCCCTCTTGACCCGCGAAGCAGGAATCTCGACGCTGGCTTGTCCCGCCTGCACCGCGTTGCGGATGCGCGTCAGCATGTCGGCAATTGGATCGCTCATCGACATCGTCGCATTACCTCGTACGTGGTTACCAACTCGATTTGGTCACACCGGGCAGCTTGCCTTCCAAGGCGAGCGTGCGAAAACATATCCGGCAGATCTGAAACCGGCGCATGTACCCGCGCGGGCGCCCGCAAACACGGCACCGATTGTAGGCGCGTACCTTGAACTTCGGCGGCCGCCTGCATTTTGCAATTAATGACTTCTTGGCCAAAATCGCCTCCTCGTTAGCCTACGTGCCGTTATGGCCCGATGGGCCGCGCGGCACCGGTCAGGTCCGAAACGGGACGCCGAACTTGCGCAGCAACTCCCGGCTCTCGTCGACGGAGTGCGTGTTCTTGATCACAAACGTAACGTTCATACCACGAACGCGCGTCACCGCGTCTATGTCCACTTCTGGAAAAATCGTCTGTTCCCGAATGCCAATGGTGCAATTGCCGTCTTTGTCGAAACTGCTTTTCGACAGGCCGCGGAAATCGCGGATGCGGGGAATGGCAATGTTGAGCAAGCGATCCATGAACTCGTACATCCGATCGCCCCGAAGCGTAACCACGCATCCAATCGCCGCGCCGACGCGGACTTTGAACCCGGCAATGGAGCGACGCGCTTTGCGTATGCTGGGCTTCTGTCCAGTGATCTGCGCGAGTTCGCTCATGGCGTTCTCCATAAGCCGGGCGTCGCTCGGCGCGTCGCCCACGCCCACGTTCACGATTATCTTCTCGAGCTTGGGCGTCTGCATGACGTTGCGGTACTTGAATTGCTCGCGCATCGCCGGAACAATCTCATTCCGATAACGCTCTTTGAGTCTCGCTGCCACCGAACCGTCCTCTTTACTCGTTAAGGGTCTCTTGGTTAATCTTGTACACGCGGACGCGCGTCCCGTCCGCCAGACGTTTGCGAACAATTTTCGAGGGCCGGCCCGCCGCTTCACACCATGGCATGACGTTCGAGAGGTGAATCGGCGCTTCGCGCTCGACGATGCCGCCTTGCTGATTGCGCGCGCTGGGCCGCGTATGTCGTTTGATGATGTTAACGCCCTCGACCAGCACCCGCTCCTGTTGCGGATATACGCGCAACACCCGACCCCGGCGCCCCTTGTACTTGCCCGTTATGACCACGACCGTATCATTCTTCTTGATGTTCATGTCTTCCTCATTCTTGTCGAGGCGCCGTCGGCCCCGCGTCAACCGGCCTACACCACCTCCGGGGCCAGCGAAATAATCCGCATGAAGCCCTTCTCGCGGAGTTCCCTGGGCACAGGGCCGAATATCCGCGTGCCCCGGGGCTCTTTGTTGGCGTCGATCAACACGGCCGCATTCGAATCGAAACGGATCACGGTTCCA
>DUZM01000207.1 GCA_013349485.1 Candidatus Hydrogenedentota bacterium
GTATGGGCGACCCGTTGGACGACGGCCCAGCGCCTCGAGGCGCCGACGAAGTGCCGTTGATGGCCGCGGCCCCGCGCCCCCTCGAACGACGCCGCATCACCGAGCCAATCGCTACCGGCGTCCGCGCCATCGACGCCATTGCAACCGTCGGCAAAGGCCAGCGCGTCGGGATCATGTCCGGCAGCGGGTTGGGCAAGAGCAAACTCATCGGCATGATCGCCCGCAACACCGACGCCGATGTCAACGTGATCGCGTTGATTGGCGAACGGGGCCGTGAGGTGCGCGACTTTGTAGACGTAGACATCGGCGCCGAGGGGCTGGCGCGATCGGTGGTCGTGGCGGTCACGTCGGATCAGCCGGCGCTGCTCCGGATCAAGGGGGCGTATTTGGCAACGGCCATCGCCGAATGGTTCCGCAACCAAGGCGCGGACGTCATGTTGATGATGGACTCGATCACGCGGTTCGCCATGGCGCAGCGGGAAGTCGGCCTGGCCGTGGGCGAGCCGCCGACTACGAAAGGCTATCCGCCTTCCGTCTACGCCCTATTGCCGAAACTTCTCGAACGCGCCGGCACCTCGCCGAACGGCAGCATTACGGGGTTCTACGCGGTGCTCGTCGAGGCCGACGACCTCAACGAACCCATCGGCGACGCGTGTAGAAGCATCTTGGACGGACACGTTGCCCTTTCCCGGGACCTTGCATCGAAGGGACACTACCCCGCCGTGGACGTGCTTCAGAGCATTAGCCGCGTGATGATCGACGTTGTGCCCCAGGAACACCAGGATCTCGCCCAGCGCATTCGCGCCATGCTGGCCGTATATCGCGACGCGGAGGATCTTGTGAACATCGGGGCCTATGTCCAGGGCAGCAATCCTGAAATCGACACCGCCCTGAAGCTGATGCCGGGGCTCCGTACGTTTCTTCGGCAGGGGCTCTATGAACACGCGGCGTTCGATGAGGTGGTCCCCAAGATGAAACGGGTCCTGGCAGGTTGAGAGAAATGCCACGGAGAAGACCGTTCAGATACGGAATGCTCTTACGGGTTCGCGAGCGCCAAGAAGAACGCAAGGCCGCCGAACTCGCCGGCACGCGCCGGACAATCCGCGTGGCCCAACACCAAAAGGCCGAGATTGTCCGGCAGCAACGCGAATCGCTCGAGCGGGCCGGGAGGAGCGCCGCCAAGCGATTCGACGCAAGCGACGTCAGACGGTACTATCTGTATGAGCGTCACTTGGCGCGTCTGGCCGACGACAAGGACGCAATGATCGCCCACCTTCAACGGGAAGCGGAGCGGCAGCGCGTGGAACTGGAGGAGGCAATGAAACGGAAACGGGTCGTCGAGCGGCTGAAAGAACGTCAACAGCGCGCCTTCTTCGCCGAACTTAATAAAGAGGAACAGGCCTTCTCCGACGAAATGGCTGTCAACCACGCCGCCGTGGCGCGGCACAAGAGAAACAGACCATGAGAATACTCGGCTACATCATGTTGGCCCTAATTGTCTTTTTCGCCGTCCTGTTCGGCGTCGCGTGGGCCAAAGGCGAGTTGACAAGGGAAAACCTCGAGCGAGTGTTCAAACGCGAGGCTGTCAAGCAAGCGCCCGAAAAAGGGCCGGATGAACTCGATCCCCTGATACGTGAACTGAAAGCCCGCGAGGAGCGGCTCGACGCGCGCGAGGCCAAGATCGCCCAGGAAGAAAACCGGCTGCGCAGCGACCAAGCCCACCTGGACGAGCTGCGCACGGAACTCGAAGACACGCTGCAACGAATACGCAGCGCGTTGGACGACGCCGATGTCGATCAAGAGAAGCGACTGAAGCAGGCCGCCGATAACATCGCCGCGATGAAGGCCAAGAATGCGGCCAAGGCATTCGAAAACTGGGACGCCGAGGAAGCGGCCAAAGTGCTACGGCTCATGGACGACAGGAGGGCCGGTAAAGTCCTCGATGAAATGGAGCCCGGCCAAGCCTCGGCCGTTCTGCGCCACCTCAAGGGACCAGAGTATTAGGTCTATTTCTGCCATGCCACTTGAGCCACCGGCAGACTGAATGCCCTTGCGCCAGCATCCCCCCTGTACGCTTGCGATTCTGTCTTTCGGTTCCTGACTCGTGAATTCAGTTGACCTCGCTACGTTCATTGCCATTCACCTGCCGCAACGGCAGGTTCCTATGGAAACCCATCGGAAAGGAGGTGAGAAATGTGGAGAACCTAATCCAAGCACTCCTAGAAATAGGGGTCGATTCAGAGCAGTTGGCGACGCTCGATCCGTCGTTTGCTGCGGGCGGCACGGCCGACCCGGGGCTGTTTGCGGCACTGCTGGCCGCGGTGGGGACTCAAGCCGGCGCGTCCACGGCCGCTGGCGGCGCCACCTTGGCGCCCGACGACGCGGCCGGGGCGCTTTCTACCGAGGAAGAAACGGCTGGCGGCGACGCACTGACGGCGGTGCACGCCTTAACGTTCCCAGTTGATTGGGCTGCCTTCGGGGTTCCGTCTGCCCATGCAACGCCAGGGAAGGCGCCGGCAACCGACGAGGCCGCATCTGCGGAAGTATCTGGGCGAGAACCGGGCAGCGCACTGTTACGCTGGGCGCTGCGTTCTGCGGGCGGTACAATCCTTCGCGCGGCCCAAGCAGGCGGCCCGAGGGAGGCGGTTCCGGCCCCGCCGGACGGCGTCGCCGCCACGTCTCGGGCCGGGCCTTCGGATCCCGGAGCGGCTGCAGCGCTGCCATCCGAGGGCGATCCAGCCGTATTAATCCGCCCGGTTGCCCCCTGGGCCGTGGACACGGCGGGTGCGCCTGAGACAACGCCCGGGCAAACGGCGCCGCTGTTCATCGACGCGGCGAGCATGTCCGAAGCGCTGCACGCAAACGCCGGGTCTTCGAATCAGCGAAGCGAAGGCGCCATGTTGGCTGCGGCGATCTCGATGGCCGCTCGTGAGACGCGAGGGTCCAACCTGGGCGGTCCCCCGCCCGCGCGCATCGGCAACCGCGCTGATGCGGCCCTGAGCGCAGACCCCGGGGCGCAGGCCCCGCCCGGCCCGCTTCATGCCCGTGTTGTGGACATTGTCCAACTGACGCCGGACGCCCGAGAGGGCTCCGGCGGGGCCAACGAAGCACAGGCCGCGTCCGCGCTGACGGCGTTGCCGTTTGCGAACGCAGCGGAACCCGTCGAGGCGATGCCTGCTGCGGGCACCCCGCAGGCCAAGCAGTTTGCGCAAACGCATGGCGGGGCGGAACCATCGCGGCAAACAGCCCTGGTTAGAACCGAAATGCTCGAATCCGAGTCGAACACACAAACCCCCGGCGAGTCTCAAGCCGCACCGCCGGACGAAGACACGGCCAGCGCCGTCGCTAAAAACGCGAACGAGACCATCGTGGCCGTTCGCGCGGAAGATCCGGTGCACATCGCACCCAGGACGGGCGCGGTTGACGAACCGGAGGTCGCTCCGCGTCCGGACGCGGTGAATGCGGCGGCGAACACTCGCGCCTCCGAAACTCCGCCTGAGGCCCGACGAACCGCCGAGTTGCCGGAACGGCCCACCATCGAAACGCTCGGCGACTATGCCGTGAAGAGCGTTCGCCTCCTTGTCGCAAGGGGCAACCCGATGGTGAAGGTTCGGCTCATACCCGAGTCGTTGGGCGAACTCCGCCTCGAAGTGAGCACGTCGGACGACGGCGTACACGTTCGGCTTTTCGCGGCGAATGCCACGGTGCGCGAGGCGCTCGATACGCAGAGCGATGCGTTGCGCCAGGCATTGGCCCGACAAGGCATAGACGTTGCGCGCGTGATCGTGTCGCCCGATGCGTCCGCGGATCACGGTGCGCGCGGTTTCGCGTATCGCCAGCCGGAATACTTCGGTGGGACGCCGCGCCACGGCACATCCGACTCTTCGTATCCCGGCAACGGCCCCCCCGCCGCCTCGGGAGGACGAGGGCCGTCGTACCATGACGGCGTATTGAACATTCTCGTTTAGATTAGAAAGGAAGGTGACACTGTGAACGCACTTATTGCGCATCGCGTCAACGCGACCGGGACGCTCAGCCCGACCCCCGCCATGCGGGCGCAGGTCGTTGAGCAGCTCCGGTCGCGTATCGAGATCCGTGTGTCTGCTGGGGTCCCCGCTGTCAAGACGATGCAGAAGAGCGACGTCGGAACGCGGACAATTGAGCAGGATCTTGATCGCGATGCCTTTCTGCGGTTGCTCGTGCTGCAACTGCAGCACCAGGACCCCCTGCAACCCATGGACAACCAGGAAATGCTGGCGCAGTTGGCTCAGTTCTCCGCCCTCGAGCAGATGAATCACCTCAATGACCAGTTCGAGAATTTCAGCGGAAACGTCGACCAACTCAACTTCGTGGCGGCAGCAGGACTGGTCGGACAGGAAGTCGTCGGAATCGACATGACGGGCGAGGCCGTATCGGGCGTCGTATCGAGCGTTCATCAAGACGGCAGCATGATCTACCTTACGGTGGACGGACGCGTCATGGCCATGGCCGGCGTCGTATCGATTGGATCGAACCATGGTCAATCAGATTCAACTTAGACCGCTGGCGGCCCCTGTTGCACCGCCCACACGGCGGCCAACGGCATCAACCGCCTCGACGCCGTTCTCGCACATTCTCGAGAGCGAAGTGCGCAAGGCCGGCCAGGTCAAGTTCTCGGCACACGCGCAACTGCGCCTTCGTACCCGCGGCATCTCCCTGACCGCGGACGACCTAGCGCGGATCGGACGCGGACTGGACCTGGCCGCCGCAAAGGGCGCACGTGAATCATTACTCCTCATGGATCGGCTTGCACTCGTAGTGAGTGTGCCGAACCGAACCGTAATCACGGTGGTCGAGCAAAACGAGATCGAAGACACCGTGTTTACGAATATCGACAGCGCGGTAGTGGTAGCCGAACAACCGGAAGCCGCAACCGAAACCGTGGAGTCAAACGGGCTGGACCCCATCCGGGGAAGCCTGGGCGTCGTCGAACGATAGACACGGCGCCAGGAGGTAAATACACATGGGTATCGCGATTTATACAGGCGTAACAGGTTTGCTCGCCCATCAGCGCAGACTTGACGTCATTGCAAGTAACATAGCGAATGTAAACACCGCGGGATACCGCGGCGCCCGGGTGTTGTTTCGGGACCTGTTTTCCCAGACCATTTCAGGCCCCCGTGCACCGGTCGCGACCGGTGGGTCGAATCCGCAGCAGATAGGACTGGGCGTCCGGATCGGCAGCATTGACGTGAATCACCTGCAGGGATCATTGGTCACGACCGGCGTGGCGTCAGACCTCGCCATCCAGGGAAGCGGCTTCTTCGTGCTCAGAAACGGCACAAGCGATTACTACTCGCGCGACGGCTCGTTCACGTTGAACGCTAACGGTGAGTTGATCGACCCCGCCACGGGCTATTACGTCCAAGGTTACACCGCGGACGGCGCCGGCAACATCGATGTCAACTCCATGGTAGGTAATCTGGTAATTCCTGTAGGCGCCGCGGCAATTGTCCGGGCTACGCAGGATGTCTCCTTAGTGGGCAATCTCAATTCCGACGCGTCGGTCGGCGACACGGTTCAACGTACGTTTCGCGTCTTCGACTCGCTCGGCACGGCCCGAGACATCCAGGTTACCTACACCAAACGAGCGCAAGTCAGCGTCAGCGGCAGCGGCGCCTACAACGCCTGGGATTGGCAAGCGGAGTACACCAACATCGACGGCAATACCGTGACCGTCGGCAGTGGGACGCTCGCCTTTGACAACGACGGCGTGTTCTACGCCGAGGGCACCGTCGCGGCTGGCGATCTGACGCCGACCGCCGCGGGGGCGCCCGAAATATCGATTCCCAGCGGCGTTGCGGGATTCGGCAACGAAATCTCGCTGCCCGTGACGCCCTTCGAGTTTAACCTGGATTTCACGGATGTAACCGAACTCTCGGCCGACAGCGACGTTTCGATGTCCAACCAGGACGGGTATCCGCGCGGCACGCTCGAGAGTTTCAACATCGGTGAGGACGGCACCATCAACGGTGTGTTCACGAACGGCCTAACGCGCGTGCTAGGTCAGGTGGCGCTCGCAACATTTGCCAATGTAGGCGGTCTGTCGCGCAGCGGCAACAATACGTTCCGTGACACGCCCGCCTCCGGTTCGCCGCAGATCGGCCTCCCGAATGCCGGGGGCCGCGGCCAGGTGTCCGGCGGCGTGCTCGAGGGATCGAATGTGGATCTCGGCACGGAATTTAGTAATATGATCGTTACGCAGCGCGGTTTTCAGGCCAACGCGCGAACCATCACCGCGGCCGATACGTTGCTGCAAGAGACCGTGAACCTGGTGCGATAAGTCGTGCAGATAATTGGGTAGTTTGAATCGGGGGCGCACCTGCGCCCCCGTTGCACAATCCCAATCGAGGGAGCACATGATTCATGTAACGCGCCTGAACGGATCCGAGTTCGTCATAAACGGCGACATGATCCGCGAGGTCGAAGCCACCCCGGACACGGTCATCACGTTGAATACCGGCCAAAAGATCATGGTCCGGGAGGCTGTGGACGAGGTCGTGGCCGCAGTGATAGAATACAAACGCCGAATACAAGGCATTGTGGGCTCAGAGACCCCATAAGCAACGCCTTGCAGCGGCACATCGTACGGGGACGCTTGTGTAGCCTATGGACATCGCAACCGTTATCGGACTTATCGCGGGCTTTGGCCTGATGTCAGTTGCCATCATCATGGGAGGCGATCCCCGGGTATTTGTGAGCGGCAGTTCGGTAGTCATCGTTTTTGGCGGCACGTTTGCCGCGACGCTCATTAACTCCCCGCTCGGCGATGTCTTAAGCGTCTTTGGCACGGTTAAGAACGCCTTCTTTCACAAGGTCAACCCGCCCGAAACCCTCATCGAGAAGCTCGTCGGTTTCGCAACCGTCGCACGACGCGAAGGCATCCTCGCGCTCGAAACCCATGCAAGCGAGGCCGGCGACGAGTTCCTCGAGAAAAGCGTGCAGCTCGCCATCGACGGCACGGCCCCGGAGCTGATCAAGGATATCTTGACCACAGAACTGGCCTTCATGGAGGATCGTCACTCGATGGGCCAGTCGATCCTGACCGCCATGGGCACCTTCGCCCCGGCGTTCGGCATGATCGGCACCCTTATCGGCTTGGTGAAGATGCTAAGCACCGTCGATGACCCCTCCGGGATCGGCGCGGGCATGGCGGTGGCGCTGCTCACTACGCTGTACGGCGCCGTCATTGCCAATGTTCTTTTCCTTCCCGCAGCGGGCAAACTGAGAGTGCGCACCGGGATGGAACTTCTCTCGAAAGAGATTATCATTGAAGGAATCCTGTCCATCCAATCCGGCGATAATCCGCGCGTGGTCGAGCAAAAACTGAAAGCGTTTATTTCGCCCGCCGAACGCGAGCAGATTCAGATCAGGCGATAGCGATCGCGCGTCAAGCGCCGCTCGCCTGTGGGCAGTTGGGAGCCTCGGGAGACAGGAAACCACAGAGCGGATACCCATGGCCCGCGAAAGAAAACGGAAAGAC
>DUZM01000206.1 GCA_013349485.1 Candidatus Hydrogenedentota bacterium
GTCCTGGCGAACGGGCTGGCGCCGGACGAAGATCTTGACGGCGACGGCTTGCTTGATGAAGGTGAGGACACAAACGGGAATGGCCGTCTGGACCACGGCATTTGGTTTGGATCTTCGGGAATAGGCGTGGAGGCTGTCATCGAAACACAGGTCGCCTATCGGCCCCGCCGAATCGTCGGGGCGAGTCTGAGCGAGCTGGTCGTCCCAAGGAACTGACCATGAAGAAACGATGCACACGTGGCGAACAAGGCGTGGCCCTCGTCGTGGCCATGTGTTTCATTGTCGTATGCGGAATCATCTTAAGCGCGTTGTCGGCGCGCGTTATGAACCAAGTGCGGCACGTTGACCAGTTTGCGTCCCTCAAGAAGTGCTTCTACGGCATCGAGTTTGCCGTCGCGCAAAGCCTCGCCGAACTCGAGGCCGGCCGGGACGGCAGCATCGGCCTTGACGGTTGGGAAACGGCTTCGCCGAGGCAGCTTGTCCTGCCTTGTTTCGGCGACGCGGGCGTGGCGCCTGTGCCGATACGTTCCATGCCCGACGTGGCCTACTTTGCACTTGCCCGCGAGTGGTCCGTCGATGGCCTGGACAATAACGGCGACGGCATTGTGGACGGCCCCGAAGAAGGGGGGCTGTATAGCGTCTACGCGTTCGCGCAGTGCAAGGGGCAAGTTCGTGGCATCGAGATGGTGCTCCGCGAGGATCGAAGGCGGGGCGCTACCACCGACACCCACATAGAAGGATTGGCCAAACGGCAAGTCGTACGGCATCTACGTCGCCTATCTTGGCGCGAATTAGCCCCGCCCCGGGTCGGGCGGAGCCAAGAAGGTCGAGCAAACAACGAAACTGAAACAAGCGAGGCGAGTCCCCTGGAAACGGACTGACGCAAGCGGCGCGACCTCGCCGCAGGCCGGCGAGCGCAAACGGGTCTGTCGCTTTGTTACGCCCTGGAACGTCACCTTCTGAATTGCCTAATCTTCTTGTTGTACTTTTCATGCGAGCCGATCCAGAACCAGACCATTCTGTCTTCCTTTCTCAAGCCGATTGCGCGCCAGCGCACGCCGATTCGGACGGTATAGATTGGAAGGGCCTGATGAACCTGTTTGAACTGCAGGGCGGGGTGAAAAGGATCGCTTTCCCAGCGCTTGTACACCCGCTTCGCGTATTTACGGATGCTTGAAGGAAGTCTGCTCAGACACTCGCGAAACTCGCGCGTCGTTTCAGAAGTCACCGGACAAGTCCAGGGGCTTCGTTTCACCTGCCTCGGCCTCAGCCAAGGCCTCCCTGGCCATCATGGCAAGCTCATCCTGCGAGGACGCGAAGGCCTTGGCCCACTCGGTTTCTGAATCAATCTCAGCAAGCAGGAATTCGGCCAACGTATCCTGCGCTTTTTCCGGCAGCGCGGCCGCCTTCTTAAAAGCCTTTTTTAGCAGCTTCGTCATATGTGCAGTCTATCATGGGTGCGCGAAGCGTTCAATGCTCTTGTTGCGACCCGCAACGCAGAGGGTCACGATCGACTTGCGCGGGAATTGTGTGTTAGGCAATTGGGAGACACCGGGCGCGGTTCGATGATACAATAATGGTGCTGCCGCCATTGCCGTGCAGACTGAAACCGATCACCGGGTCCCTCGAGGTATTGACATGGGCGTATTCGAATACGAAGCCGTAGACGGAGACGGCCAGCCGTGCATCGGGACGATGGAGGCGGATTCGCGTTACCGTGTCGCTGTTTCGCTCTGCGAACGCGGCTTTCGCGTGTCGTCGATTCGGGAACGCGGCAAGCAGCGGGGCTTCTTCCGCGGCCCGCGCCCGCTTACGCTCGAGGATCTAACCCTCCTGAATGAACAACTCCTCGAGATCACCGAAAGCCGATTGCCGCTGGCGTCGGCCCTGGATACCATGGCAAAGGATGTCAAGAGCAAACGGCTCCGGGCGGTTATCGAAGACATCGGCAGAGAACTCGAAGCGGGCGCAACCATCGAGGCGGCCTTGCGGCGGCATCCGGAAAGTTTCTCGCCGGCCTACCTGGCCATGATCCAAGCGGGTGAGCACACGGGGAACTTGCCGGGCGTTCTGGCTCAGTTGACGACACACTCGAAACAAATGGTCGAATTCAAGAATGGCTTGCAGGAAGCCCTGGCCTATCCAATCGTAGCCTTCACGGTTGTGACTCTGCTATTTGGATTCCTCTGCGTGATGGTTGTGCCGGCGTACGCCGAAATCTACGCTATGTTTGGCAAGCGACTTCCGCTGCCGACGTGGCCGGTGCTGTTCATGGGGCGACTCCTCTCAGCGCACGCATCGTGTTTACTGGCGGGCGCGGGCTTTCTGATCCTTGCCGTGTGCTTACTGCGCAAACTTCTGCGCGGGGAGACTTTTCGCCGTTCGGCGGCGTTGCGTCTATGCGAGCGGCTCAAACTGCATGCGCCTGTTGTCGGGCGGCTGTGCTACACGTCGCGGGTCGAACGATTCGCGCGGACGCTCGGCGTGCTGTTGTCGAGCCGGGCCGAGGCGCCCGAAAGTCTGATCCTGGCGGGCGCATCGACGGGCAGCGCCGTTTTTGAGCAGGCGGGTCTTGACGCGGCCACTCGGGTGGCCAATGGCGAAACGATGGCCGACGCGCTCGAGGGCGTCCGGTTGTTTCGTCCGCGTTTTCTTTGGTTGCTGCGGCACGGCGAAAAGAACGGCGCCGCAGACAATGCGTTTCTGAGCCTGGCGGACGCCTGTGAACGGGAACTGGCGCGCCGGACTAAGCTGGCCGTAATGCTGGCCGGGCCAATCGGCATATCGCTCATAGGGTTAATAGTCTTTTTCACCGCGTTGTCGATACTCATTCCGGTCTTTCAATTATCGTCAGTCGTCGGAGGATAGGCCGGCTAATCCCGGAAGGAGCAAGTTGGTGTAGATGTCCTCAGCCGAGACAGAACACTCGTGGCGGGGACCCATGTACCTGACGTCCCAGCGGCGGTACGACGCCCTCATTGTTGTTACGAACCAGCTTGCCGGGCTTGTTCGAGCGAATGCGCCGCTCCTCGAGGGCCTCATGCTGACGGCCGTGGACGCACCCGACGCGAAACTCCGCAAGATGCTGCTGGCGATGCGCGAGCACATTGCCGCGGGCAGCGCTGTGCACGAAACCTTGGCGAAATTCCCGCGTTTCTTCCCGCGTTACTATACGGACCTGGTCAAGAGCGGCGAGAAGGCGGGAAATCTTGCGGAAAGCCTCGAAGAACTCGAGGATGCACTCGTTCGGACTTCGGCTTTCCGTGCTGAACTCCGCACTGTGCTCGCATACGTGGGGGGGATCCTGTTTCTCGAGCTGGTAACGGTCACGGGGGTATGCCTGTGGATTATCCCGCAGTTCGCAAAGATCTTCACGTCGATTGGCGCCGTGCCGACAACGAAGCTGCGTTTCCTGGCAGGCGCGAGCGGGTTCTTGCGGAGCATCCCGGCGGCAATTCTTCTTCTTGCCATGCTCGGCGTCGCTGCATTTCTCCTCCGCCGAGGCCCGCGCGCCTTTATGGAACGGTTCAGGAAGGGCGCGCTCGTGCTGCGCATACCTGTCTTGCGTACCGTTCACCAAAAGAAGGATTTGGCTCATGCCGCTTCCGTGCTCGAGACACTGCTTGACGCGGGTGTCCCGTTGGCTGAGGCTTTGCACGATGCCGCTTGCCTCGACATAAACCCGGTGTTTGCTATGTCCTTCCGACGGATTGCCGGGCGGGTCGAGCAAGGCGAGTCCCTGAAGACGGCTATAGATGCGGAGGCGCGTGTGCTGCCGCCGTCCTACCGCGGCCTGGTGTCCCTCGGCGAGCGAAGCGCGCTGCTGCCGGAAGCTTTCGGCAGGCTGGCCGGTGCGTATCGGCGGGAAGCCCTCAACGCGGCGCGGCTCCTTTTGAGTATTGTCCCGCCGATTGTCCTGTGCTGGATCGGGCTGCTGGTCTACGTCGTGTATTCCGGGATCTTCGAAGCCATTCTCCACCTCCCAGGCATCGTGGGCGGGTGAGCGGCAATGCGCGAAGAGCAGACTCGCTTCGGCCTACGGTTCGTCCTTGTTGATTCGGACGGCGCGAGCGAAGGCGCGGGTGAGGTCTTTGCGGAGTCGCCGGAAGCTTTTGGGGTGGGCGGGTTGGCGGACCATGAGGCGTTTCAAGCTGCGGGTAAGCGGCATGGGCGCGTTGACGGCCCAGCCCGAGGCTTCGAGGATCGCGCTCAAGTTCCGTTTGCGCAGTTTGAAAAACGCGACCAGAACCGTCGGAACCAGAACAATCATCAGTCCCGCTGCCAGAGCCACTAGTACGAGCCACCATTTTCCTTTGAGTTCGTTCAAGGTCTTGCCGACATAGGCAAACGCCGAGCCCAGTGCCGCGAACGCCAATCCGCCCGCTAACACGAGGTCGCGCACCCGGCCCGACCCGCCGCCCGGCTGCGCCGGCGCGGGCGTCGGCGCGGGTGCGGGCGGCGGCGGCGCTTCGGCCGGCTGTTCGGCGGTCGCCGCAATTCCCTTTTTGACGCCCGCCTCGAGTGCGGTCGTGGTTTGCGTAATCTGCGTTTGAAGTTGTTGTTCCGCACTCGAGGTGATTTTGCCCGCCGCGCTCGAGATCAAGCCGGCCAGCCGTTTGAATGGCGCCGCAATCGCTTCGCGGAGATTCACGGGATTGTCGACCACGTTGACAACCCGGGTATCCCATTCCTTGCCTTCGAGGTCGAAGAGGACGCCCCGTTTCCCCACGCCAAGGTTGGTCAGGCGGCCGCCGGTGATCGGGGTCACGATGAAGAACGGCTTATCCTCGAGCCCGCCCGTAACCTCGGAGTAAATGAGATACATGCCCGAGCGTACGGCCGCGGCGCTGTGGGCGTTGGCATCGGCCACGCGGAGATTCATGTTGAAGATCTGTCCGTCCATCACGAGCCGGCCCGTCTCGAACATGGCGCGTCGCGCCGGGTCGTATAAGTACGGAAAACTCACAAAGTTGTTGCACAAGTCGAGCATCCAGCGCTGAAGCAGAAGCAGGTATTCGAGGGCATGGGTCGCGCCGAGTTCCTTGCCTGCGGCAACGTCCGCGTCGATAAGGTCGAAGAGACGGCGCGGCGCGGCGCTTTCGAGATACGTCTCGAGTTTTGCCAGCCCGAGCGTCTCGACCTGTCCGCCGCTCTTGGCGGCGGCCCATGCGTCGTAGGGCGCGAAGGCCTGGCGCACCCGCTCCCACTGAGACTGCTGCAACGCGTTGCCGTCAAACGCCTCGCCCAAAACCGGCGCAACGGCCATATCGGCCAGTTCGGCCAACTGGTCCCGGTAGTGTGGATTGACCTCGCCCTTGAGCGTCAACACGCCGTCGGGCCGCGGCCGGGCAAGCGGCGCCTCGGCTAGGTAGGCGGCGGCTTCCGCTTCATCCTCGAGCACGGCTTTCGAGGGAGAGGCGTCTGCCCCCGGCCGGCCGAGCATGTCGTTGAGGGCCGCCACGCGACACCGGCGGTAATAGGCGTCGATCTTGTGCTCGAGCGTGACACAGAGCGCGTGTAGCGCAACCGTGTCTTCCCCGAACGGCACTAGGATGTCTTTGCCGGCTTCACCGTCGCGTTGCCGATGCCACGTCACAAGGTCGCGGGCGCTCGATAGGAAGGCATCGAGGAGTTCCTTGTTAATGCCCGGGGCGCCGTTGACGTCATTGACCGATCCCATGGTGCTCATTACGTCGATGATAAGCGTCCGTAGATCCTGGTCCGTCACGCCTTCCGGTGGAATGACGCCGTCGCCGTTATAGATCGCCTTCGACAAAATCGCCTGGCGATCCCGAACTTGTCCCAGACTGATCGTTGTATCATCGGGCCGGGCCAGGTTCTGCAAGATGCGCCGGGCGGTGTCCTGTAGCCGCTGGCTTTCCTCGTGGCCGGTGTCGAGGGCATCCAACGCGAGCGTGTCGCTGCGCGCCGTGACGCCGCTGCGGTCACGCAACATCCGCAACAACCAACGCGACGCCGCGCGAATTTCCGAACTCTTGATTCGGTTGTTCCGATCCGCATCGATCCGCTCGAGCAAGACGGGATCGCATGTGAACTGCGATGCCGGCGCGCTCGTGGCCACCCAGAAGGGCTCGGCCAGTTCCTCGAGCGCCGCCAAGTCGTCCGCCGACGCAATCCGCAACTGGTAAGTGCCGCCGTAATTCTCAAAAATAAATTTCTGACGCGTTCTCGCCATGCGGGGCCCTCAATCCGAAAACCGGCACTTAGAAACCAGGAGACAGAAGTCAGGAGACAGAAGTCAGAATGGAATTCCGCTCTGACGCCGACTTTCTATGGTCACACGGTCAAGATCGCCAACGCCTTCTGCTGTTGGCGCTTCGACGCTCCGCCCATTCGAGACATTGTAGCGTATTTGCAGAAGGTGTGCTAGAAGAAATCCTCCCCTCGGCGGCCCTCTTGGCGTGCCACTGTCCGCTTACCCGCCATTGCGCTGGCCCATGGATCGCCGAGAGCCTGTACCTATCCGGCCGGTCGCCTTGCCTCACTGCTTGCCGATAACTTCTTCAAGCAGCGCGGCCACCTCCTTTTCACCGTGCGCCAGCGCCCGATCACGCGGCGTTTCGTTGCCGAGATTTCGCGCGTCCGGGTCCGCGCCGCGTTCGAGCAATAATTCGACAAGATTTTTGCTTCCTTTCTCCGCCGCAACGTGCAAAGGCGTGTTTCCCTTATCGGTTCGAGCGTTCAGTTGCGCGTTGTGTGCCAGAAGCAGCTTGACCAGCTCGACGACGCCGCTCGAAACTGCCCTGTGCAGAGGGCCCCAGCCCGAGTCAGGGGCGGCATTTACATCGGCCCCGTGCGCAACAGGCAATTTCACCGTCTCGGTGTCCTCGCTTGTAACCGCCCAGCAAAGCGGGGTGGCCCCGCTAGCGGTCTCGGCATTAGGGTCTGCGCCGCGCTCCAACAAGAGTCTCGTTTTCTCGCGATCCCCTTCGCCGGCAACCTCGTGAAGGATAGTCCTGCCCATCGTGTCCGCCGCGCCAACATTCGCGCCGTGATCCACAAGGAACTTGAGGAACTCGCTCCCGCGTTCGGAGCGGCGAGCGTACGCAAGCAAAACCGGGGCGCCGTCGCTGTCAACCGGATAATTGAGATCGGCGCCGAATTCGATGAGCAGCGATAGGATCTCGATGTCGCGCTTTTCCAATGCCTTGTAGAGAGGCGCATCCAGATTCACGCCTTTTCTCTTGGCGCCGTCATCCACTTCGGCGCCCGCAGCCAGCAACAGCTTGACCATGCGTTTTAGGCCTTTTGCGACGGCCATTCCCAGCGGGGTTTCTCCTTTGTCGTTGGCGATGTTCGGATCTGCGCCGTGAGAAAGGAGAAGTTTTGCTGCCGCCAGGTTTTTCCACAACACGGCGAGCATCAACGGGGTGTTGCCCTTCTCGTCTTTGACGTTTACGTCCTCGCAGTGTTTCAAGGCCAATTCGAGTTTCGGCAAGTCTCGAAGGACCCTGTGAACAGGACA
>DUZM01000214.1 GCA_013349485.1 Candidatus Hydrogenedentota bacterium
ACCAGCGTCATGTATACATGCGTAATTACGCCCGGCCCGTCGACGTCGAGCATCACGTGCGTCTCCCCCGGACCGATGTGGAAGAAATCCTTGTTGCCCCCGTCGCGCTGCCAGGTCGAGGACCGCTTGGTGCGGCCAGGCACAATGCGCGCCAGGTTCACCGACGGCGCTACCGCCACACAGGGTTCTTCCGCCGCTGCTGATACGGACGCCCCCCCGGGCGCCTCCTGTGCCTGCACTGCCGCGCCCAGAAAAACCGTGCATATGGTAGCCACAACCGCCGCATTCCGGCGGTTTGCCCCAATAAACAGATTCCTTTTCATTTCAGCTTCCCCCTTTCAGGTCATGAGAAATACTCGAGCGTGTCCCGCAGCATTCATAGTACCACGGCGGCGCGTGTCGACCTAAGTCGCCTACCATATCCACACCCCGGCGACTCTATCAGGCCTTCAAGGCGCCGGTTGTCAAGCCTTCGACAAAGGCCCTGCTCGCAATCATGAACAACACCACCAAGGGTATCGACGCGACGACATAGCCCGCGAACAACGGCCCCCAACGGGTCATGGAATACGTCGCGAACTGACTTTGGAACGAAAGCAACCCGATGGTTAGCGGTTTCAGTTTGTCGTCGCTGATGACCACCAGCGGCCAGATAAGATCATTCCACGCGAACTGGACATTGATGATGGCTACCGTCGCCATGGTAGGCTTGCACAACGGAACGGCGACACTCGAGAACGATCGGAAATCGCCCGCGCCGTCGATCTTGGCCGCGTCGAAAAGGTCCTTCGGAATGGACTCGAAGAACGTCCGAAGCAGGAAGATACCCATCACCTGCCCGGCCGCGATATAAGGCAGAATCAACGCCCAATAGGTGTTGAGCAGCCCGAGTCGTTTCACGATAACGAAACGAGGCACGAGGCCGAGCACGCCTGGAATCATCATGAGCGAGATGATGGCATAGAATAGGAATTGCTTCCCTCGAAACTCGAACCTCGCAAACACATACGCCGAAAAGGCCGACAACAACACGACCCCGAAGCACGTCGCGCTCGTCACAACCAGACTGTTGCCCACATACCGGACCAGTGCTTCAAGCGCCGCGCCGTAGTTCCCGAAATGCAACGGGAACGTAATGACCCACGGCCTGCTGTAAAACTGATTGTTGTTCTTGAAGGAAAGAATGATCAGCATGGCGTACGGGTAGATCACGAGCGCGATCACAATCGCCATCAGTACGTGTTTAACCATCTCGAGACTATTGTCCCGTCGCCGGCTCACAGAAAACTCCTCACTCGTAGTCCGTTCGCATGAGTTTCATGTTGATGAACGTAAGGCCGAAAATGGCCGCGAACAACGCCATACCGATCGCGCAAGCGTACCCCAAATGATTGAACCGGAATGCCTGCTGATACATGCGCAAAGCCGGGACCATCGTCGAATACCCCGGCCCGCCGTCCGTCAGAATCAGTTGCGTGCCGTACCCGTTCAGCGTGCCGATTATGGTCAGAATCACGATGAGCTTGATCTGACCCTTGACCAGAGGCACGTCGATGCGGAAAAACCGCTGAATGACACTCGCGCCGTCAATCTTCGCCGCATCAAACACGGGTTGACCGATGTTGTTGAGGCCCGCGAGAAAGATCAGCACGTTGATCGCGCCCACAAACGGGAACGCCATAAACATCATCGAGTACAGGGCGAGTTTCGGCTCGTGCAGCCAAGCTTGCGACGGGATGCGGACGAGGCGGAGAAGCGCGTTAAGTAATCCGACGTTTGGATCGTAAATGAATTTCCACAACAGCAACTGAACCATAATGGGCACAACCATCGGCACAACAAGTAGAACGCGGTGCCAGAACTGCGCACGCCGGTTGCGGAGACTGCAGATCAACTCGGCCGTGAGTAGCGGGAACACCACGCTGACCGCCACGGCAAACACCGTAAGCTGAGCGAGGTTCCAAACCGAGCGCAAGAGAACTTCATCATGAAACATGTTGACGTAGTTGCCTATCCCCGCCCATTTCTCGATCCGCACGCCGTCCCAATCGTAGAAGCTTCGATAGAAGGCCAGAAGCGGCGGGTAATACGCGAAGACGGCCAAAAACGCGAATGTCGGCGTGAGGTAAAGATAAAAACGGCCTGGACGAAGCGCCTGCAGAACGCCCCGCACCCGTCGTCGCCGAGCGCGCGTTTGGCCCGGCTCAAAGCGCATCGGGTCTACCATCGGCTCAGGTCCCACCGGTCCTCGGGGTTTGTCAGCGTCTGGTTGTCGCGGATGGCTTCACGCACCCCGAAGTCGGTCCATTTCGCCATGCGGGCAAGCGCCTGTTCGAGCGTAAGCTCGTCCATCAGATACAACTCGAAGATCCGATCGAAGTTGTCTTCCGCTTCCGGCGACAGGCCCCAGTATATGGGCAATATGCCCGTCAACTCGGTAACCTGCGCCAGCACCGGCGCCAATACGGGATCGACCTTCGCCCCCAGGATGGCCGGGGGAATCTTGATACCCGTTTCCTCCTGGGTGAGCTTCGCGACATTCCCGGGGGTGGTAAGAAACATCAACCAGTCTAGCACGGGCTCGAGCAAGTCATTGTCCACGGCCGATTGCGTCACGTAGAAACACGTGCCCGGCACCGGTATGCGTTCAGGCGTTCGTGCCGAGGCGAACGGGGAACTTGCCTTTGTCATGGGGGGGAACCAGCCGAGCTCAAAATCAAACGTCACATAGGGGTCATTCTCATAGTCGGATAGATTAAGTGCCCCATCCCAAGAAATGCCGAGCCTCCCCGCCCGGAACAAGTTAACGGAATCGGGCGACTTGTTGAAGCTAAATCCCGTCTTCCAATACCGGGACCATTCTTTCATCAGCCGGAGATACTCGTGAAACCGGGATTCATGTATCCCGATAATGTCAAGATAGGCCCCTCGAGCGTTCTCCTCGGGATCGATCCGGCCGTTCGGATCCAGCACGTCCAGTCGCCGAAAAGTCGGTTCATCGTGCATGAGCTGCCCCATGAGTTCCCGGGGCCAAAGGGACCACATGGCGCGGCTCCAGAACGGTTCGTAGCCGGCTTCCCGTATTCTCCTGTGCGCGTCCATAAATTCGGCCCACGTCTCGATAGGAAGATGCACGCCGGCCTTCTCCAGAATCGCGGTGTTGTAAAAGAGGCTGGTCATGAAGATGTCGACCGGGATGAAGTAGTTGTGCCCGTCCTGGGCCATCCACGGCGGCGCCAGGCACGCTGGAACGATTAGGTCGCGCCAGTGACGGTTGCCGGGCACGTATTTGTTAGGCTGCTCCAGAAAGGTATCCAAGGGCAGGACCCAGGCCTGGTTTGCGAGCTTGTCCCCCGGCGGGAAATAGAAAATGATCTCCGGAATGGTCCCCCCTCTGCACTGGGTCTCCACCCAGGTCAAGTAAGCCGACTGCTCTTGCGCGGCAACCATGAACTCGATACGTACCCCTGGATGAAGCCTTTCCCATTCCCGTGCAAGCAGTCGAATGGCCTCCCGTGGAAATGGATTCTCCTCCGAGATCTCCATGTCGGCGCTCGGCATATAGACCCACGGCACCATGCGGATCACGCGGCTGGCCGCAATCGATGGGTTTACGGACACATCGCCGCCGCAATCGCTGGCCAACGCCGCAACCACGGCCACAAAAACGGGAGTCCACGCCCGCAATCGCGCTGCAGGCGAATTGCCAAGCGCTTCCTCAGAGGACATCACAGGGACCAACCGCCGCGGTATTCACGCCGAACGTAGTCGTCCGCCTTGGGATTGTTGACCACTTTCATGTGCTCGGCGTCCCACTCGATCCGGCCGCCGGTGCGCAACGCCAGATTGCCCAGCAACACCGTTTCCGTAAACGGGCCGGCATAGTCGAAGTTCGAGCACGCGTTCCCGCCGATCTTGCACGCCTTGATCCAATCATCGTAATGCGTGCCGTCTACGCGTGGGATCTTCTCTGGAGGCCACGCATAATCCGCCATCAACGCGTCGGGCAGCAACCGGGGGTCATCGCCGTACTCCCCGATGGTAATGACGCCCCTGTCACCGATAACGATGGTCCCGTCCGTTCCTTTGCGCTTAATGTCGCCCATGACTTGGCTCTCGGGGATTCCTTCCGGGCGCGGGGGATGCAGGCCGCCCTCGTACCAATACGCGGTTATTGGCGGCCGCTCGCCGCGTTTCGGAAAGTCGTAGCGCACGATACAGGCGGTCGGCGGCGATTCGGCCGTGCCCCCGACGGATTGGACCACTTCAACGCCGGCGGGGTCGCGCAAATCAAGCGCCCAGTAGGCCGGATCCATGATATGACAGCCCATGTCGCCCAACGAGCCGCAGCCGAAGTCCCACCAACCCCGCCAGTACCACGGGTGGTAACACTCGTGGTCTTTGCCGGGGCATTTATGCACGTACGGCCGTTCCGGGGCCGTGCCCAGCCACAGCTCCCAGTCAAGGTATTCGGGCACCGGGTCTGCGTGCGCCGGCCTAGTGAGCCCCTGAGGCCAGACCGGGCGATGCGTCCACATGTGCACTTCCCGGGGCGTGCCGATGGCACCCGACCAAATCATTTCGCAGAACCGGCGGACGCCGATCCCTGAATGGCCTTGATTGCCCATCTGCGTTACAACGCTGTGTTTGCGGGCCAGATCGGTCAACGCGCGCGCTTCGTAGATGTCGTGCGTCAACGGCTTCTGAACGTACACGTGTTTACCCATTTTGATCGCCATGGCTGCGGCGACCGCATGGGTATGATCGGGCGTGCTGACAATTACGGCGTCGATGTTCTTGTCTTCTTTCTCAAGCATGACGCGGAAATCCGTGTACTTCTTCGCCTTGGGAAACTGCCGGGCGGCGAACACCGCCCGGTGTTCCCAATCCACGTCGCATAGCGCCACGATGTTCTCCATGCTGCAGTTATAGATGTCGTCCCCGCCTTTGCCGCCGCTGCCGATGGCAGCGATGTTCAGCTTCTCGTTCGGCGGGCTTTCCTTCGCACGGCTCGAAAAGGCGTAGCCGGACGCCGCTGCGGCAGCGCTTCCCATCAAGAACCTACGACGAGAGATTTCCCCCTTGAACATGGCGTTACCCCCACTCGAATACATCAGCCAGATTCGTCGGAATAGACCCGAAGACACAACGCGGAATAAATTAGCCTCTTCCGGCGCCCGTTTGTCAAGCCTGCGGATGTCTGCAATTGCTCGACAGCCCTTGAAGAAAGCGGCCGGGACCTGCACAGCCAACGCGTTGCGCCGGCTGCTCCTGGCTCCTGAAACCCCGTCGGAATGGGTACGGCGAAGCGACGCGCGACTGCCCGCCCCCCTACACGCTTGACCGGGTATCCATTTCGAGGGCCGGCTGCTCGACGAGGGGCTTGCCTACGACTTTGGCGGGGACGCCCACAGCGGTGCTGTGCGCCGGGACCGAATCGAGGACCACGCTGCCCGCGCCGATCTTCGCCCCCTCCCCGACTTCGATGTTGCCCAGAAGTTTCGCGCCCGCACAGATGAGCACGCCTTTGCGTATTTTTGGATGCCGATCGCCGCTTTCCTTGCCGGTACCGCCCAGCGTCACCTCGTGGAGCAGCGAGACATTATCTTCCACCACGGCCGTCTCGCCGACGACGACGCTCGTGGCGTGATCGATGAGAATGCCGCGGCCAATACGCGCGGCAGGGTGAATGTCCACGCCGAAAACCTCCGAAATGCGGCTCTGCATGAAGAGGGCCAACGACCCGCGACCCTGTTCCCAAAGGTAGTGGGCAATGCGGTAAGATTGAATCGCGTGGAAGCCTTTGAAGTAGAGCAACGGCATCGAGTATTGCTTGCACGCGGGGTCCCGTTCGTAGACCGCCCGAATATCGGCCCGGGCCGCCACACCAAGGCTCGCGTCCTCCGAATACGCCTGGTCGAAAAGATCCCGCAGCGCGATCGCCGTTAGCGTCGGGCAGCCAAGCTTGTTTGCCAAGTGAAATCCTAGCGCATCCTCGAACCGTTTGTGGTTCAGGACCACCGCGTATAGGAAACTCGCAAGCATCGGCTCGCTCTGCGCATCCCGTTCCGCCTCCTGCCTGATGGCTTCCCAGATCTCGTCGTTCTTCGGCTCGTTCATACCGACCTCTTCGCGATGTAGTTTCCTCAAACTTCCCCTAATTAAGCAAACACCGGGGCGATCCTGGCTATTTCAGCGGCTCGGGCAGCTTAGCGCACAGACCACCCAAAACACCAGTACCCATGAGGTCCGTAATCGCCCGGTAAGCATGAGCGAAAAGCCGGGACTGACGCAAGCCATCGATGGTTAGGGAGCGAGACGGCTTTGTCCCTGCTTCTTCGCGATCCGTAAACTAGCGAGGCCGCTATGCAGATCCGCATAAGACGCCACAGTAAATTGCCAGACTTGGCACAACCAACAGATTACAAAAGACTTAGCGCGTCTTTGGCGTTCTTCCCCAAAGGCGTGTTATGCTGACAGGAAACGGAAGTTCCGCATCTTATGCGGATCAGTCTAAACATTGTTGGCCCCTCAGGAAGACTGACTGGAAAGAGTCATGAGCAACAATCTCATCCTTGTCGAAGGTCAGGAGGGTGTCGGAAAGTCTACCATCCTTCGGGCGTTGCTGCCCCACACGCCCCACGCGGCTCGAATCGATGGCGAGGACCTGGGCCAGCTTAATCCCTGCACGATGGATCCGGATTTCATGCAGTTACTCTGGCGAAACATGGCTGCTCTCATCAAGAACTTCTGGGACGCTGGCTATTCGACCGTCGTGGCTGGCAGTTCCATTGACAGCCACAGCGATTACGTTCTGTTCCGGCAGCAACTGCCCAGTGATGTGAGCGTTTACCTTGTGCATCTCTGTGCATCGAAGGCGGTCCGCGACCAACGCCGTATCGACCGGGTGGGGGCCTCGACGAAGGAATGGCGCGACTGGATCGACAATGCCTGCCCCGAAGACACTACCTTCCAGGAGAGCCAGCAGGACTATCGCTATGTCCAAGTTCGAACTGATGGGTTGTCGATTGATGATACACTCGCAGTGATCAAAGAGGCCATACCGGAAATATACGCAGATGGTTGATTGCGTGAGCGCACCGGACCCCGCGCAGGACCAGAACAAGTACTGGGCCCAACCACCGCATTCAGCGGGCTAGAGCCGCTGATGCGCGAAACGTTGAGCATTGTACGAACATATGAACTACAGACTCATTGCCACGGAAGTCGGAGACCTCGTGAAATGGGACTCATCCGTGAACGAGATCTTACGCGTGGCACGTGCGCTCTTTCGCTTCACCATCGAGAAGTTCCCCAATGATGCGATAACTTCATCGCGAGCCCAGACTGTTTACAACTGAATCCTATAAATCGAGAAGCAGGA
>DUZM01000255.1 GCA_013349485.1 Candidatus Hydrogenedentota bacterium
GCCTCATCAGTTCGCCTGGCTCGAGGACGACCTCGCGTCCAACCGCGACACGCCCGCAATTGTCGCCGTCCATTATCCCGCGATCTCAATTCCCGACCGGCTGCGTCACCCTGAGTTAAAGGACGGCGGTTCGTTGGCCAACGGTTCCCTCCTGCTCGAGTTGCTGGAAGGTTTTCCGCACGTGAAGGCCGTCTTTTCCGGCCACGTTCACATGCATTTCGTGGCGCGACGCGGCGGGATCACCCAGGTGGTTACGGGCGCCTTGCCCGAGTTCCCGACCGAATACCGCGAGGTCAGGGTCTACGAGGATAGACTCGAGATACTTACCCACGGGCTCAGCGACACGTCTTTTGCGGCGCGTTCGCTCATCCCGGGTCGCGACTGGACCGCCGGCGAACCCTGCGACAGGACGGTTACCATCGCACTCGTCTGAAGGAGCGGGTCCGCCGAGCAAAACAGGCCCAATTATTCCCCCCGCCTGCCCGCTGTTTTCGACGCCCGTCGTCAGTCCTCGATGCTGATTATTACGACCAACTCACCCCCGTCCGCTTTCATGCCGCCGCAGAATTTGAGTTTCTTGCCGGGCTTAAGCAGGGCCGTGGTGACATGCGTGTTGATCGCCTTTTTCTTCTCGTCCTTCGGCTGCATCTCAATCCGGGCCTTCATGCGTATGCGCCCGTCGGATTTCTTGGCCAGAGGCGTCACGTAGAGGCTGTATTCCTTGTTAATGCCGATCTTCGTCTCTTGATCGAACGGCGCTGGCGTCTTACTTGACTTCACTTTCCGATACGTATCGTATGGCAGGTCGGCGACAGCCTTGCGGATCGCTTCGAGGCCGGCATCGAAGTGTTTCTCCTCTCGCCCCTCAATCGTGGCTCTGACGGCAACCATCGAAACGGTGACGGCCTCGGGTTTGATCGCGTTCCCCTCGCCGGCCGCCAGCGCAACAATAAGAATGCCAGTGCTGAGGAGGTTCACCATACCTCCTTCTCCGGCACGTGCACCCAAATGGTCGCGGTGTCGCCGTCCGACGAGTACCATTCTTCAACCGTAACCGTCGCCCCCTCGATTTCCGTCGTTGCCTCCTCGACCACCGTAGCCGTAACGTCCCGGGGCCGCCCCGCGAAAACCAGAAACATGGACACCGCAGCGATCATCGCCGCCGCCGACACGGATGCGAACGCCCAAAGTCCGCCATGGCGCCGCCCGGCCGGCTCGAGACGCCTACGGATGCCGTCCATAAACGCGGGAAACTGCGTGTCTTCAATGCGCTCGGGAAATGCGGCGGCTTCGGCGCCGTGGCGCAACTTGTGAAGCGCAGCCAGATACTCGCCGCAGATCGCGCACTGCGCCACGTGCTGGGCCACCGACTCCTGACGGCATTGCTCATCGTCGAACCACCGCTCGACGCTCGGCATCCATCGACACTTGACCATCTCAGTTTTCCTCCCCGACGCCCATAGCCGCAAGCGCGTTCCGCAGTCTGCGCCGGGCGTGGTGCAACCGGCTCATAACCGTTCCTATACGACATCCCATCACCCGCGCCATGGCGTCATAGGTCAACCCCTCGAACTCGCGCAATACAAACGCCGTCCGGTGTTTCGCCGGCAGCGC
This sequence comes from Candidatus Hydrogenedentota bacterium, assembly GCA_013349485.1. Classification (GTDB taxonomy): domain Bacteria; phylum Hydrogenedentota; class Hydrogenedentia; order Hydrogenedentales; family SLHB01; genus DUZN01. The sequence continues at coordinate 1,615 of DUZM01000255.1, forward strand.
GTCGAGCGCCGAAAGAATGGCCTCGCCAAGCTCCCGATTCTCGAGGGCCTCGCGCGGATTCCGTCCCGGACCCTCGCCGCCCTCAGCCCCGATCGCCTCATCAAAAGGCACGGTGCGAAGGCTGCGTCGCTTAAAGAAGTCCTTGCACTGATTCGACGTGATCCGCAGCAACCACGTCTTGAAACCGCAGTCGCCGCGGAAACGCTTGAGGCCCCTGTGCGCCTTGATGAAGACCTCCTGCGAGATGTCCCACGCGTCTTCCCGGTCGTGAACAAGATGGTACGCAAGCGCGTACACCTCGTTGCGGTACCGGCGCACCAGCTCTTCAAAAGCGCGGCCATCGCCTCGCTTGGCGGCCGCCACGAGCATGTCGTCGGCCTCGGACCTTAAGCGCGGCCTTTCACCCCTATCGTCGGCATCCACCGGGGCGGCGTCATACAAGACCGCCGAGTCCAAGGGAATGCTCATGCGAACGGGCTCCTTCATCAACGTTCCACAGACAAGACGAACAGCCGGTGTGCTTTATTCACCCCCGATCTTGGATTTAGGCGGGTTGCGGCCCCTATGAGCCCCGAATCAAAACGAAGTCCGTGAGGCCGGCCATCGAATCCCGAAACGCGCTCGGCGCGACTTCCCCGAGCGCGGCGCGCGCCTCGACAGCGTATGCCGCCGCCACGGCCTCGACCCGAGCCCTTGCCCCCGTGCTCGATAACATCGCGCCGACCCAGGCCCGATCCTCGTCGGAAAGCGACGCCCCCTTCATGCCATCCAAACGCAACAACTCGTCGGGGTTCATGGCTTGCCGCATGAAGAACACCGGCAACGTGATCTTTCCTTCAACCAAATCGCTGCACGCCGGCTTCCCGAGCGTTCGTTCATCCTGGCACAAGTCCAGGACGTCGTCGATCAACTGAAACGCCACCCCAAACCGCGAACCGTATCGATGCAGCGGGCCCCGGCCCCGGCCATCGAGCAGTCGGGTGGGCGTGCTGCACGCCACCGCAAACAGGCTGGCGGTCTTCCGGCTCGCCAGCGCAATGCAGTCGTCCTGCGTGCGGTGCGCGATCCCCCGGCCAAAATCGGCCAGTTCGCCCGCGGCCATTTCGCGCATACATTCAGCAACATCCATCAACAACGCGCACGAGTGGTACTCGGCCATCATGGCCAGGGCCGGGGCGACAAGGTAGTCGCCGCCAAGAACGGCCGTTCGATCGTTCCACAACGAATTGAGCGACGCCTCGCCTCGCCGCAGCGGCGACCCGTCCACCACGTCGTCGTGGATAAGGGCCCCGAGATGCACCAGTTCGATGGCCGTGGCCAAACGAACGAATCCGTCGAGCCGGCCACCGCCCGCAGCGCCCGCTGCAAGAAGACACAACGCGGGCCGAACCAGTTTGCCTCGGCCGTTCGCGTGAGAATGCGCAGGCTCGTGGACCAAGTCAAGCGCTTCCCGCCAAAGCAGTTCCGTTGCCGAACGCACCTCGGCCAACTCGGCCTCGACCGGGCCGTTCAGTTCTTCCAACGTGAGGGTCGTGGCCACGGCTAGTCATGCATCCTAATGCTCTGAGCGTGCCCCACTTGCGTCAACACACCAACGGCCCCTAGGGTCTCCACCAGGGCCGCAAAGGCAACGTGACGAAGGAAAACACCTTTGCCCGCATATTAGCACACGCGGCAACATTCGTGCGAACGCACGCACAGGGATCGTCCGGGCGCGGGTCTTGCCCCGTAAGCGGCCTGCTATCGGTATTCGTCAGCCAGACGGTTAAGCGTCTCGGCGCCCTGCGCGATCGTCCCCTCGGACGCCGCGAAACTGATCCGAAAATGGGTGTTCTTCTCGCTAAACACGCTGCCGGGGATGATCAGTACGTTGTTCTCGATAGCTTTCGCCACAAACGCTTCGCCGTCGCCGCCGGGCGCCTCCGGGAAGATGTAGAACGCGCCGCCGGGCTCAACCACGTTGAACTTGGCCGAGAGCGCAGCATAAATGAGGTCGCGTTTTCGGCGGTACGCGTCAATCTTATCGCCGGGGTCCGTGTGCAAAGCGACCACAGCCGCGTGTTGGGCGAACGACGGCGCGCAAACAAACGTGTATTGTTGCAGCGTATTCATTTGCTGAATGATGGCCTCCGGCCCCGCGGCATACCCGACCCGCCACCCCGTCATCGCGGCCATCTTGGAGAACCCGTTAAGAACCAGCACGTTGTCATACATCCCCGCCAGGGTTGCCGGCGCGTGATCGTAATGAAAACGCTCGTAGATCTCATCCGAAATGACCAGCAGATTGTGCTTCCGCGCCACATCCGCCAACGCCTGCAATTCGGCCTTCTCGAGCGTCACCCCTGTTGGGTTCGACGGCGAATTGACGATGAGCGCCTTTGTCTTGTCCGTTACGGCGGCTTCGACCGCCTCCGCGCGGAGCTTGAAATCCGGATACGTGTCCACAGGTCTACATACGCCGCCCAAAAGGTTGGTGAGGTGCTTGTACATGACGAAGTAGGGATCGCCGAAGATCACTTCGTCCCCCGGATCCACCGTCGCCATCAACGCCAAGAACAAGCCACCCGAAACGCCCGACGTGATCATGACGTTCTCGAGCGGCGTCCCGAATCGACGTTCGTAATAGGCCGACGCTTCTTCACGGAGTTCCTCGATGCCCCACGTCTGCGTATACTTGTTGAACCCGGCCCGAATCCGGGCGACGGCTTCCTCCTTTATCGCGTCGTCCACATCGAAATCCGGTTGGCCGATGCTGAGGTTAATCGGATCCGTCATCTTGGCCGCAAGCGCAAAAACCTTTCGGATGCCGCTCGCGTCCATCCGCCCCATCCGCGCGGCAATAAAACTCATCGCGTCTCCTCCAGGACTCCTGCAACGGTTCCGCTTTGTAGGCAGGCCGTCCTCCAACGGACCCCGTGCATGAGTCGAATTACTCTAACGATTCTACAATTCCGGAACGACAGCGCGCAAAGGGACGAATTGCGTTTCGGACGATGGCTCGAATTCGCCCCTTGTCTGTTTGATGCGCCGCCAAGACTCCTGTATCATCTGCCCTTGCTTTTGCAGCCTGTGCGGTATCGGCGCTGTTGTTTACTCAGAGTGGTTGCTTTTGGCGGGCCGGCTCAGATTCTTTGTTGAGTTTCTTCGATCGCCACAGCGCGTTGGCGCGGTTACGCCGAGTTCGCGGGCGCTCGCGAAACTCATGGTCGACGCTGCCGACGTGAAGTCGGCGGGCGTCATTGTCGAGTTTGGCGCCGGCACCGGCGTGTTCACCGAAGTGATCGAGCAAACCCGTTGCGACGGATCGGTGTTCTTTGCCATCGAGATCAACCCGGACCTCGCAGCGATGGCCCGGCGACGGTGTCCGACGGTTAGGATCTATGAAGACTGCGTCACGAACGCCGCCAAGTACCTCGAACGAGAAGGAGCGAAAGCGTGCGACTGTATCGTATCGGGATTGCCGTGGGCCGCGTTCGACGAAACGCTCCAGGACAGAATATTGGATACGACAGTTGACATTCTCGAATCCAACGGCCGGTTCGTCACGTTTAGCTATATTCAGTGCCGTCTCCTCCGTAGAGGCCGGCTTTTTCGCAGCAAGCTGGATGGCCGATTCCAGCAGGTAACAAAAACGCGGATTGTGTGGAGAAACTTCCCGCCGGCCTTTGTGTATTGTGCGCAGAAGTGAGGCCGGCCGGAATAGTGTGTGTGCTTGTCGGTGCGTTTAAGCAGTGTGGCAGCAAGGAGAAACGATATGAAATCAGCGTTGATGGTATGGGGCGGCTGGGACGGCCATGAACCAAAACAGTGCGTGGACATCTTTGCGCCCTATCTCGAGAAGCAAGGGTACGACGTCGAGATTGCGGACACGCTCGACGTGTATCTCGACGAGGAAAAGATGAGCAACCTAAGCCTTATAGTACCGGTGTGGACCATGGGCGAGATTACCCCCGAGCAGGAGCGAGGGCTTCTGGTCGCCGTGGTCGGCGGCGTGGGCATCGCGGGCTGGCACGGCGGTATGTGCGACGCGTTTCGCCTCAACACCGAGTACCAGTTTCTGACCGGCGGCCAGTGGGTCGTCCATCCCGGCGGCATCGTCAAATACCGCGTCAACATCATCAAGCCGGGCGATCCGATTGTGGCCGGACTCGACGATTTCGATATGGAGTCCGAGCAATACTATATGCACGTTGATCCCAGCAACGAAGTCCTCGCGACCACGACCTTCAGCGGCGAACACCTCCCGTGGATCGAGGGGTGCGTCATGCCGGCCGTGTGGAAACGGATGTACGGCGAGGGCCGCGTGTTCTACACGTCCCTGGGCCATGTCGCCAAGGATTTCGACGTGCCCGAATGCAAAACCATCGTCGAACGCGGAATGCTCTGGGCAAGCCGGTAGACGCTTTGCGGCGATTTGCTGTTGATGCCTAATACATTCTGAATTGTCAGTTGTCCATTTTAGATTTCCCTTGCGCGGAATCGGGGAGAAGACCAATGGAACCAGTCAAAATCGGCATCGTGGGATGCGGAAACATCTCGGACGTCTATTTCAATGGCGGCAAAACGTTCGAGGTCATCGAAGTGGCGGCGTGTGCGGATCTCATCATGGAACGCGCCGTCGAGAAGGCCGAAAAGCATGGCGTGCCGAAGGCGTGCACCGTCGAGGAACTGCTTGAGGACCCCGAGATCCGCATCGTCGTCAATCTCACCATTCCCAACGCGCACGCCAGCGTCGGATTGGCCGCTCTCGAAGCGGGCAAGTGCGTCTACAACGAAAAACCCCTCACCATAACGCGTGAAGACGGCCAGAAGATGCTCGCGGTCGCGAAAGAACAGGGCCTGCTGGTCGGCGGCGCGCCGGATACCTTCCTGGGCGGCGGCCACCAGACGTGCCGAAAACTGATCGACGACGGTTGGATCGGCGAACCCGTCGCGGCCACGGCATTCATGATGTGCCACGGCCACGAACACTGGCACCCGGATCCCGCGTTCTACTACCAACGCGGCGGCGGGCCCATGTTCGATATGGGGCCGTACTACTTGACCGCGCTCGTCAACATGTTTGGGCCGGTCAAACGGGTGTGTGCTTCGGCCCGGATAACGTTTCCCGAGCGAACCATCACCAGCGAACCCAAGTTCGGCACAACAATCACCGTCGAGACCCCCACCCACGTCGCCGGCACGATGGATTTCGCGAACGGCGCCATCGCCACCGTCGTTATGAGTTTCGACGTCTGGGGACACCACGTGCCGTGCATCGAGGTCCACGGCACCGAGGGCACCATGTGCGTGCCCGACCCGAACGCGTTCGGCGGCGCGATTCGCCTCGGCCGCGCTGGCGGCAAGGAGTGGGGCCAAATGCCCCTGTCCCACGGATACGACGAGCAAAGCCGCGGCATCGGCGTCGCCGACATGGCCTACGCCCTGCTGTCCGGCCGGCCCCACCGCGCCAACGGCGACCTGACGTACCACGTGCTCGACGTCATGCACGCGTTCCTCGACTCGTCGGCCCGCGGCACCCACGTCCGCATCAAAAGCAAATGCAAACGCCCCGCGCCGCTCCCCATGGGCCTCCGCCACGGCCTGCTCGACGAATAGCGGCTCGGGAACATAAATTCGTGAATTCGGGGACATGTTAAGAATGGCGTCCCCAATAATCGGGCGCGACTAGAAATCGGGGACATGTTCCAAGCGGCGTCCCCGCCGCGACTAAAAATCGGGGACATGTTCCAAGCGGCGTCCCCGCCGCGACTACGTGTCCC
>DUZM01000168.1 GCA_013349485.1 Candidatus Hydrogenedentota bacterium
GGAGCAACATCAAGGCCAGGCCCAACAGGACCACGGACACGCCGACGAGCAAGTAGGTGTGGCTGGCCCAGTTTGTCTTGATAAGCAGGAACAGACCTGCGAGCGTTGTCACCAACATGAAGGCCATCGGGGCCAACAGAAACGCGGCGTTTCGCTTCAGCCCCTTGATTACCCACATGCTGACGCCCAGAAGGGCAAGGGCCGCTACTAACTGGTTTGACGCGCCGAACGCCGGCCAGATGCGTTTCCAGGCGGGGACGTCGCCGGTTTGGACGAGAAGCAGAGCCGCGGCGCCCACGACACCGATTATGGTGGCCGAAAACCGATCCAACTTCATATTGCTGAGTTCCTGAAGCTGATAGCGGCCGAGCCGGGTGGCGGTGTCCAGCGTGGTCAGGAGAAACGAATTGATGGCCAGAAGGCCTAACGAGACGCCGATGGCGGGACGGATCCCGATAAGGGCGGCAAACTTGCCGAATCCTTCCCCGAAGGTCTTAAGGGCGTCGTCGCCGATCAGGCTGCCGCTCATCATGACGGTGCCGATGGCGATGACGGCCAAGAGCCCCTCGAGCAACATCGAGCCGTAACCGATAAGCGCTGTGTCGGTTTCCTTTCTTAGCTGTTTCGACGTGGTGCCGCTCGAGACCAATGAGTGGAATCCGGAAACGGCCCCGCACGCCACAATGATGAACAAGGACGGCCAGAGGTACTCGGCCTTATCGGGATCGGGCTTGAAGGTCGTGACCGCAGGCAGGGCAATGTCGAACCTACCCGCGCCGTACACCATGCCTATGGCGCCGATCGCAACGGCCACGTAAAGCATGTACGACGCCAGATAGTCTCGGGGCTGCAGCAGCAGCCAGACGGGCAGCACGGATGCGACGAAGATATAGAAAATCAGCACGAAGCGCCAGGTCTCGAGACTCAATACGAATGTCTCTTGGACCCATTCTGCTCGAGCGCCGTACCAGACGGCCCCGATCACGATTGGAACCATAACCAACGTCGCCGCCCACAACGGCACGCGGAATCGGTTGACGACAAGGCCAAAGATTAGGGCCAAAAGAATGTAAAGCATGCTTGAGAAGGCGACGGCGGGGTCGTCGGCAAGCGTTTTTGCCGAAAGCTGCAGGAATACGGCCACAACCAACATCAAGGCCAACCACGTGAACGAGAGAAAGAGCTGTTTGGCGCGGCGCCCCATCCAGTGGTCAATGACTTCGCCGATCGACTTGCCCCGGTGTCGCATCGACGCGGCCAATGCGCCCATATCGTGAGGGCCGCCAATAAAGACCGAACCGATCACGCACCATACGAACGCGGGCAGCCATCCGAACAGGGCGGCGGCTGCGATGGGCCCTACAATAGGCCCTGCGCCCGCGATCGAGGCAAAATGGTGGCCGGCAAGCACCGCGGGATGCGTCGGGCAATAGTCGACGCCGTCCGAGAACTCTTCGGACGGCGGCACGTTGGCGTCGTCAAGCGCGTAGACGCGACTCATGAAGCGGCCGTAGAGCCTGTATCCCGCGAGGAACACGACCGCGGCCAAGATGAAGAGTACCGCAAGCATCGGACTTCCCCTCCTTTGTGCGCACTAGGTAGCTAACGCGGTGTGGCCTTTATCGCCGAAACCGGTGTTTTGGTTTAGACCGTTTGGGCCGCAAGTCCATACGCTTTATCCACGAGCGCGGCCAGATCGCGGATTCGCCGGGACCCCCGCCCGGCCGCCTGATAGTGACAGACCTCGATATAGCCCCGTAACCCGAGCAGAAACGAACGGGTCCTTATCCGCGGCGCGAACTCGTTGCCCACAAAAAGGAAACGGTGTAGCATCACGTCGCGTTCGGGAGGCCAGTTCTCGAGGAGGAATTGGGCGTCTTCGTCGCCGGCATGGCGCCAGACGACGTAATCGTCCACATAGTATTCCGCCACGGGGCCCAGGAGGGCATCCTTGGCTACAGTGGTCCTGCGGCGGACGCCGCGCATCGCGCGCCAAGACCAGGGCTCGAATCCGTGGCGACGCCAGAAGTCGGCCGCCTCCGCCAAAATTGCCGCGTCGTGTTGCTCTGAAGATACCATGTGTTGGCCGAGTATACCGCAGCGGACGTGCGGCGGCAACTGTACGAGCGGCCTCGAAGCGCGCTTAGGTTGCGGATAGGCGCCAAGAACCCGTATAAGGTACGCAAATCTCTTTTGGGGAGGGCATCATGGCGGTCGTATTCTCGTTCACGTCCTTGTGTCTGTTGCTTGTATTGGGTAAGGTCCTGAGACTCAAGATTGGATTGTTCCAGCGATTGTATCTGCCGGCGTCGGTGCTTGGCGGCGTGGCCGGCCTGATGGTATTTCAGACGGTCCTCGGCGTAGGCAAGTTTGTGTTGGCGTACGCGGACCCGAACGCGCCGACGGGCCTCGAGTCGGTGATGACCGCGCTTGTCGCCTTGCAGGCGGACGCGACGTTAGGCTGGGGCCGGTTGCCGGGTCTCCTGATCAACATCGTGTTTGCCGCGCTGTTCTTGGGTGTGACGATTCCCCCGCTTAAAACGATCTGGCAGAAGTCCGGCCCTCAGTTGGCGTATGGCCAGATCGTTGCCTGGGGACAGTATGTGGTTGGCCTCGGGCTAGCCTTGGCGGTACTCGCGCCGTTTCTCAAGGTCCCCGCGTTTATCGGTACGATCATTCCCGTGGGGTTCGAGGGCGGCCACGGCACGGCCGGCGGACTTAAGGAAACCTTCGAGTTCTTCGGTTGGGCGGAGGGGGCCGATTTCGCGTTGGCCTCGGCTACAGCGGGCATCGTCTCCGCCATCATCGTCGGCATGGCCTTGATCAACTGGGCGGTCCGGCATGGCTACACCCAAAAACTCAAACGAATCGAGGATATGCCCTCGAGCAGCATCAGCGGCGTGTACGCGGTGGACGAACGGCCCAGCGCCGGGAAACAAACCGTGTCGGCCGATTCGGTGGACAGTCTGGCGCTGCATCTCGCCTTGATCGGCGTGGCGGTGTTTATCGGCTATTTTATGAAGTTGGGTTTGGTGCGTGTCGAGTCACTTTCCGACGTTTTGTCCGAGAAGAAGTTCCTCGCCGGGTTTCCGCTGTTTCCGCTGTGTATGATAGGTGGTCTTGGGGTACAGCTCTTTCTTTCGCGGGTCGCCAGAACAGACCTCATTGATCACCAGCTTATGCAGCGTCTATCGGGCACGGCAATGGATTTCCTAGTTGTAGCGGCCATATCAACCATCCGACTCCCCGTTATCCTGAGCGGCCTCGCGCCGTTTGCGCTCCTGGTGGTTGCGGGCATTGCATGGAACGTATTCTGCGTGGTGTGGCTGGCGAGACGTTTACTGCCTAAGGGTGCCTGGTTCGAGCGGGCCATCACCGAGATGGGCCAATCGATGGGGGTGACGGCCACGGGGTTGCTGTTGTTGCGGGTCGTCGATCCGGAGCACGAGACGGACGCGGTTTCCGCCTTTGGCTATAAGCAACTTCTCCACGAGCCGTTCATGGGCGGCGGCCTATGGACGTCGATCGCGGTTCCGCTGGCGATTACGCAGGGTCCTGTTATCGTGTTTGCCATAAGCCTGGGCGCGATCGCGGTTTGGCTCGTGGTTTGGGCGGGGTTGTTTCGACACGGCGCAGGCGAGAGTTGATCCCCTGCCGCAGTGCCTCTGCAGCATACAAGTCTCCGCCATGTGGTAAGCGATGCGGCCTAGTTCGGGTTCACCATTTTCAGGATGATGACGAGCAACACAATGGGGCCGCCAATCGCCAGCAGCCACATCTTGTTTGCGATCACCCAATCCAGCACACCGCTGAGCATCGAGTTCACGTCCACGTTCGCCCCCTTTCCCGATCAAAGCGCCTTCGTCTATTCTCCCTTCGCCGGCAGTTCGCCCCTCAGTATCGTATCCTTGTACTCCTTCCTTTCGGCGTCGGACTTGAGGTACGCGCGCGGCCCCGCCTCGCGCAAGGCCTTCTCCTCCAAAGCCACTTTGGCTTCGCGTGCAATTCCGAAGACAGCGCAGCCCAGAGCCGCAACGGCAAGCACTACGCCGAGCAGACTCCGCGAACGATCCTCGTAATACCTCGGGAAAATGAGCCCGACCACTCCCCAGAATGCACCGCCGACGGCAACCATGATAACCAACGCGGAAGTCCACCCGAAGCTGACAACACGGAAATAGGGGAAGAATATTGCAACGACGACGATCACTAACGCCGCGCCGCCGGCCGAAACGCTGAGTGTCCAGGGGGAAATGACCTTGGCGGCGCTAGCGGTGAGCACCTCGACCTCTTCTTCAGCTTCGGCTTCGTCGGCGACAGCGGCTTCTTCATCGGCCGCTACGGCCGCTTTCGCCGCCTGATACTTCGAGCGCCGCTCTTGTCGTTCGCGGACGCACTCGGCGCAGAGAAGCCGCCCACTCCGCGTTTCGTGCATGTGATCCGGGCAGACCAGGCTGCCGCACCGGCTGCACGTGACCGCGCATTCCTCGCAGAGGAGTTTGTTGCATTCGGCGCAGTAGCCCGCAGAGCTCCGCGTATGACATACGTCGCACTCCATGGTGTTCTCTCCCCGACTTGCTCCCACGCGATTGCAGGCGGCCACCCGCGCCAGTGCTTTCTAAACGCATGAGTGCCTGTCACCCCGTTTCCAACACGCGTCCATGTAGAATCTAGCACACGGCGACGCGCTTTGCAATGCATCTCCGGCCCGGGCGCGGATTGCACCAGCGGCCGCGGGCCTCGACGCCGAGAGCGTGGTGGAATTGGCTGAGGAACTGGATGCGCCCTCGGCAACGTCGTTGGCGGCCCTCTCCTGCGCAATCGGCTTTGCCCCGGACGCGCGAGCGGCATGCTTCGTCGACGTACCTCCGATGAAGCAGGCCTCGTCCGACACCAACCGAATCCTCGGCCTGTTCCGCGAACTCCGGATGAGCCAAGAACTCATCGATGATTGGCAGCACAGCACCATGACGCTCTACATGAATTAGCGTCGGGTAATGCAATCCACATGGGCGGCCTCCGGGCCGCCCTTTTCTTAGGTTCGCGCAAGGCCTGCCACGTCACGGACGCGTTCGCGCGGGACAAACGGCCGCGCGGGGCAGGCCGGCCGCGGCGGCGCGGAACGCAAAGCGAAGGAGTCGGTTGCTGAATCCGAGGAGATTGGTGACGAGGATGGTTGCCTTGACGCTGCGTCGGGTGATCTTGACGTCCTTTCCCGAGGTGAATTCGGGATGCTTGTTGAGTTTGCGGAGTGTCAGCACGGCCATGCCGATCGCCCAGAGGCAAAAGCGGCGTATGCCGCGCTCGGATTTCGGCACGGCCAGGGTGTAATCGAGCGCGTGTTCGAGATGTGCCAGGGCGATGCCTACGAGGCGCTTGAGCCCTGTCTGAAACCCCTGGTCGGTGTGGTTTTCCTGGGACAACTCGCGAAGATCAAACCCTTCGCGGGCAAACAGGCCTCGCGGCAGCCAACACATATCGCGGTCCTTGTCGTCCCAGACGTCTTTGAGAATGTTCGTCATTTGGAGCCCTTGGCCGAACGAGACCGCCAAGTCCGAAAGGGTCTGCCGATGCTGAGCGACCTCGGGCGAGTAGGCGCAGAAAAGCTCCGTCAACATCTCGCCAACCACCCCCGCCACGTGGTAGCAGTAGGCGTCAAGGTGCTCGAGATCGCGGAGTCCGTGAATCACGTTGCCCCGCTGAAACTCTTCCATGCCTTGCGACATCGTGCGGACGCACTGCGCCAAGGCGCGTTGTTCTTTCGCGCTGAAGCCGTGGGTAATGCGCAACACCCGCGGCGTATTGTGAACCAGTTCGCGTTCGGCCTCGAGCGTCGATCCCTCGAGGCGCGGGGCAAGTGCCGCGCCGAACGCCTCCGGCGAACCACTGCCCTCGAGCGCGGCAACGAACGCCGCGTAGAACCGCCTTTTCTCGCCGACGTCCAGCGAATCCGAGTCCTCAATGGTGTCGGCGATCCGGCAGAGCAGGTATGCGTTGGCGACCACGGTGCAAAGGGGCTCGGGCAATTGCGGTATCGTGAGCGCAAAAGTCCGTGAGACCTTTTGGAGGATCGCGTCCTGATAAGCGAGGTCTTCTGATTGGGGCAGACGACTGGACGTTCCCATGGCAAGATGCCCTCGTTGGCAACGACAATTCCTGGGCAACAAAGCCTATTCCTATGCCCCCATCCGTGTCAAGGTCGCGAATCTAAGATCGCGCCAGCGAGACTTTGGTATCGCTGGCCTCCCGATTTGTTCCAAGGAGGGCGATCCTCTCATTTTTTATCAACCGATTTCGGATACTTTTCTTACGTGAGGCAACGATGCGCTTTCTGATACTTTTACTGTAAGGCAGTTCGTTCGATTGACGGTCTGAAACGCTGGTGTTACAATAACTTCAGGGGATCGCACGGTGTCCTCGGGGAAACACTGGGAGGTGTCGCATGGGTCTTTTCTGCCGCCGGTTTCCGCGCTCGATTTTGATGCTCGCGCTTTGTTTTCCGTTTCCCTCTTCGCCTGCGGCGCAAACAACGGGCGCGAAGGAAGCCTATTCGCCCGCGTCGCTCGATGGGCAGTACTCAATGCACGACCTGTTCGCCCGGCTCGACGGCGGCGGCCTGATCCGATACGGCTGGCGCATTTACGACGGCGTCGGCGAGGTGGGACACCAGGAGGCCGTGCCATGGATGTTCTTCACGCTGGCGTACGACGTGGACGCAGACGGCCGGCTTTCCTACAGCGAAGGGGCGTACACCGGCTCAGTGGGTTTGGACGGGCGCCTAGCGGCCCATTCACGGTATGCCGTCAAAGACGAAGACGCCCATCTTCCCTCAGGTTATAGCGGTTTCCGCATTTCGGTGCAGCGGTCCCCGGCCGAGATCGACAATGCCGCCTTCTCGGGCACATACAGGTACCACGCACTTGTTGCATTAGGCAACGATAACTGGCGCACGATCGCCGGGTTCGTGGCAGCAGACGGCGCTGGGGAGTTCACGCTCACACGCGGCGGCCTCGATACGGTCGACCATACGTATGCTGTGCAGGACAACGGCATGACCGTCATTGACGGCCAAAACGGCGTGTTCGCCACAATTATCCCGACGGGCGATGTCCTGTTCCAGACGGTCGACGTCGGCGAGAGCCGCGACCCGAGTATCCCCGAAGGATACGAAGGCCTCGCAATTTACGTGCGCCGCGGCACCGGCGTCACCGCCGAGGATTTCGCGGGCACGTACCGCATTCACGAAGTGCGCGTGCAGTCGGATCGGGCGCACGTCGCGGGCGTCGGCACGGTCAACGCCTCGGGCAACGGCGTCTACAACGGCACAATCGAGCGCAA
>DUZM01000238.1 GCA_013349485.1 Candidatus Hydrogenedentota bacterium
CGCCTCGAGCGACGCGGCCACCTCCGCTTTCATCAGGGCCTCTGTCTGCTCGGTGACATGGGCGTGTTCGGCGGTGCGTTCGTCGAGCGCAGTGTGGCACGCCCGCAGCCGGCGCTTGGCGTCGCGGTATTCCTGGTAACGCGACATGACCCGTCCGGCGGCATGTTGCACGTCGTCCTCCCTCTCGAGTTCCTCGCCGAGCGACCGAAACGTCTCGCGGAGACGCGCGAGCAGTTGCGAAACGCGTTCCTCGGCCTCGGCCAGGCGCGCTGCTTGCTCGGCGCGGGCGTGTTCTAACGCGGATCGATCGGCCACCGCTTCGCGGTATCGATCATGCATCGCCTCAAGTTCACGCATGGTCAAACACCCGGCCTCGCGCATCATCGTCTCCATGGCGGCCCGGTTCAAATCGTCGTCGGCCCGTTTCTCGCCGATCTCTTTCTGCGCGTCTTCGAGTTGCCGGCACGCGTGCTTTGCCCGCGCGCCGGCGTACAAGTAGTTGACGAGGAAGTATAGCAGTCCAATCGCCGAGATCGCCGCAGGGACGAGGATGCCCCATTTGCCCTGCAGGTACGCGAGAATGAGAAAGAACGCCATGCCGATGCCCAGCATGCTGGCCATCAATAGGAAGCGGGGTCTCTCGCCGGCAAACTCTTCGGCTTCCGCGCGGAGAAACTCGACTCGGCTGGCCAACCGTTCGAGATGCTCCTCGAAAAGTCTGGTGTTGACGTCATATTCGCGCGCTTGCTCCACGAAACCGGGGCAAGGGCCGAATACACGCTCGGGCGCGGCCAAGTCGGTGTTTCGCTGCTCGATATCCCTCTCGATCGCCCGTAATCTTGCGTGCTCCTCGTCGCACGCCCGGCGCGCAAGCCCGAATGACGACGTCAATTGGGTGAGCCACTCTACGGGATCGCCGGAGACCGATCCGAAATCGGGAAGGGACGCAAGCGTCTCCTGGACCACACGGAGGTCATTTTGAACGGCGTCTTGTGCGGCGGCGCATTCCGCGATGCGTTCCTGGGAACGACGGATCTCGGATTCAAGTTCCGAGAGGCGCAACTCCAGGCGTTCCGGGATCTCGGCCATAGGCCGAGCGGCTTCGGGCCCCAGCTTGCGTTTTTCGTCCTCGAGTTGGGTCTGTAGCTTCACTCGCTCGGCTTCCGTTCGTTCCCGTTGCAGCCGGGTTGTTCTTGCCACGTTCTCGGCCCACTGAAACTCCGAGGCGCGTTCCAGCGGGAAATCCCGTGCCGCACCGAGTTCAAAACATCGCTGGGTGACCTCGTCGAGCCGTGCCTTGATGTGCTCCGCCTCATCAAGGCGTCGGCTGCGCTCGATGCGTTCGAGCGTCGCCAATTCCGCATCGAGCGCCTGGCGTTTGGCCCGAAGCCGGGCTTCCTCTTCGATTACGGCCCGCCGGCGCGCCTTGACCTGGGCGAGTTCCTCGCGAAGCGCACAGGCCGCCGCGTATTCCCCCTCGAGCGCGGCCAAGCGTGCCCGGGCTAGCGGCAGTGGCCGCGTCCGCGCACCGGCTTGCCCAATAGACGCAATCCGCGTCGAAATCCGTTTCAGCGCCGTCTCGGCCGAGCCTTCCTCGTCTCCCGAGTCCGCCAGCGCAAGCAGTCGCTCTCGGATTTGGGCCAGTGCGCCCGTATCCCCCAGTTCCTCGAGCGTGAGATAGCTAATGGTAGCCGTGCTCAGAAAAACGTCCTTGGACAACCCCAGGTGCGTTTCCGCGAAATTGGGTTCCCGGTTGCGCAGCCGCGCGAATGAAGACGTCACGTCGCACGCGCGGGTTCTGTCGAACACCTGAACCGACTCGTCGTCTCGATCGAAAACCCGGTGCACCTCGAATTCCGAGCCGTCGTCCAACCGATACAACAGCCGGCCCGCGTACGGCTTCGGGTTGATCCACGGACGCCGAAGCTCGTTCGACTCGTCATACAGGCGTTGGGCCGTGCTCCGTTTCTGGCCATACAGCATGTCGGCGATGAAATTGCGCAACGTCGTCTTTCCGTGCTCGTTAGGGCCCACCACGACCTGAAGGCCGCCATCGAGACGCAGTTCATACCCCGAGAAGATCCCGTAACCGTCCAACCATAGCGTGGCAAGTCTCACCGGGCTAGCTCCTCTCGAGTCCGTGGATGTCGAGTTCGCGGCCCCGGTAGGCCGCCAGGCCGACGTCCCGGGCCCGCTCGAGCAAGCGGCGACGCGACTCGTCCGTCGTATCCCGAAGTTCTTGGTTCAGCTTGGCGACAAACAGGCCAAGGCTGGTCTTCTCTCGCGCAAGCGCGTCATAGTCCTCTTCCGGCAAGGTCTCATTTCTAAGGTCGAGATACGTGAACCGGTCGGAAACGGCGTCCCAGATAGCGCTCGAGGCGCCGCGAAAACTCGGGAGGCATTGCCCCGTAAGCGTTACGCGCGCAATCTGAGGAAGTCCGAAATCGTTCGGCAGGTTCCGGATGGCGTCTACAGCCTGCTGTGCCGTGGTGAACCCCGTGCAGTCAACCGCGTGTGCCGTATAGACGACGCGTGACGAAGGCGCGGGCCTGACGCTGACCTTGCCGGCTTCGATTTCGACCTCCAGGTAGTGGCGCATCCCGGTGTGCCCAAAGCTGTGGCCTTCCGGGGCGCCTGAATAGTAGACCGCGGTCTCGAAGTCGCCTTCGATCCGAATGACGTCGTGGAAATGCCCCAAAGCCAGATAGGCCAGACCCTCGACAGCGGCGTCTTCAGCATCGAACGGGTTATACAGTTTTTGGCCTTCCGGAAGGTGACGTCGCTCGGAACCGTGGCCCACGGCGACGTGCGTCTCGCCGTCCTCGGGGACGTCCAACGCCCCGAACGGACTCGATGAAATGTCGGGGCCGTCGAAGGCGAACCCGTGCACGACAAGCCCCCCCGCGTCCATACGAAATTCGCGCCAGGCGGGTTCCCTGAATATGTGGACATTTTCCGGCCACGCTTCCGTCGCGTACGGCGCGTCGGTCGTATAGGGGTCGTGATTGCCTGGGGCGATAAACACCGGCACATGACCTATAGACTCGAATTCGCCCTGAAGGAACGCGATAGTGTCCCGCGTTACGCGCGCCTGTTCATATAGGTCGCCGGCGATAAGCAGCGCGTCGGCAGGCCAGTGGCCCGCACGCTCGATAATGGCGCGAAACACATCCCGCAGGCTCTGCCGCCGCCGGTTCCCGAAACCCGGCGGCATCCCCGAGCCCGCAAAACAGGCGTCAAGGTGAACGTCAGCCGTGTGAACCAATCTCATGAAATGTACTTCTCCTCGCGGCGGAGGCTCTGGCGCTGACTGCGGCCAATGCGCAACACGATGATATAGAAGGACTTACAGGCCCGACTCTCCCAGGCGCACAGCCGCACGCAGCAACATCTGGCCAGCAAAGAGCCGTCAAGCCCCCATCATTCCCTTAGTCTCGCAGATCACGGCAGAGAAATCCAAGCGGCGAATTCACGGAAGCAAGGAGGCTCGTGCCTGAGGTCTGCAGCAGACGTTCAAGCATCGAGGTCAAGGGTTTGCCTCGCTGCAAGCCGAAACCGGCGACAGCGGCGCTGCGAGTCCTTGGCCGACTCGCGGTCAGCGGATTCTCCAGGATAGCGAAAACTCATGGCGAAGTCTGACAGAAAAGCGAGATCTTTCCTGAAGCGCTCCCAGTGCGGTTCAACCACCAGCGTTTGCTCGAGCAAGGCAACGAGGTCGTGAGTCTTTGCGAACGCGATCCCCGCTTCGGAAACCCGGGCCTTGAGATACTTCTCTGCGCACTGTTGCGCGTGGAAGCAGATACCGTCGTAGTTCGGTGCTTTGCGTGCCCGAGATTCCCGCTCCATGGTAGCGAAGTCGCCCTCGGCCTTGCGCGCCCACTCAACAGCCATCGGCTTCATAAAGCACCTTACCTTTTTCGAGCACCTCCTGCATGAAGCAATCCCCCATCTCCAAGCGCTCACGTACCTGCTCAGGCGTCCGGACCAAGAGGTCGACGGGAAAAGAGGGCCGCAGCTTCAGGCGCATTTCAACGGACTTGTAAACAGGTTTACCTTCAAAGGGAAGGATAACCAACAAGTCAACGTCCGAATCGATGGTAGGCGCACCATGCGCGTAGGATCCAAACAATACCACGCAATCTGCATGGAACTCGCGGCCGAGCCGCCGACCAAATGCTTTTATATCCTCGATGGGTACCAAGAGCTCATCTCCTGAAAATGCATTATTGCAGAACCGCCGACAAGCCGCAAACTGGTTATGCCGAAATTCTGGCCGTTGCCGACGATACCTCGCAGCCATAACATGCCCCGTGTGAGCATCACGATTCTTTTTGGCGCTTTACGTGACATGTCCCCTTGGGGTACTCCGAACAGCGACCTGCAAGACGCCCCACACGAACACCCGAACTGGAATTCCCGGACCTGTTGGGCTGTTTCAACTTAAATGGGCTTTGGAAGCAGAGCGCTTTTCCCCGGCCTCGCCGACGCCGATTCAACGAAGGACGCGAAGTTGCTGACAGGGCGCCTAGCCGCTCTTGCAGTGACCACCGCGTCCGCCCTTGCGTGTGGATGCGGCACCGCGGCGTCAGGGAGCACAGGCCCGAAAAGGGCAAAAAGGAGGGCGACGCGGTGACGGATATGGGTGAAGTCGTGGGGGAAGCCGCAGCCCAGCACACGAACCGGCTGGCGGGAGAAACAAGCCCCTACCTTCTCCAGCACGCGCATAATCCCGTGGACTGGCACGCATGGGGCGAGGAAGCATTGCGCCGCGCGAAGGAGGAGGATAAACCGATCTTTTTATCCATCGGCTATTCGGCGTGCCACTGGTGCCATGTGATGGAACGGGAATCCTTCGAGAACGAATCCATAGCGGCGTTTCTCAACAAACACTTTGTCAGCATCAAGGTCGACCGAGAAGAACGTCCTGACCTCGATGAAATATACATGGCCGCCGTGCAAGCCCTGACCGGGCGCGGCGGATGGCCCTTGTCGGTGTTCCTTACGCCCGACCTCGAGCCTTTCTATGGTGGCACGTATTTCCCTCCCGAGGACACGCGCGGATACCCAGGGTTCCGATCCGTCCTCGAATCCGTAGCCGGTGCCTGGCGGGAACGGCGTGACGATATTGACAAAAGCGCTGCACGCTTGGCCAAACACTTGCGGACACAGATGGCCGAGGTCCGCGCCAGCGGCGAGACGCTGACGAATGCATCCATGGCAGAAGCCGCCGCCGAACTCGAGAGAGATTTCGATGCTGCCTACGGCGGGTTTGGCGAGGCGCCGAAGTTTCCGCCCAGCTTCGCTATCGCGCTCTTGCTCCGGCAGTACCTGCACACGGGAATCGATGGGCTCGTCGAGATGGCCGCACTGACATTAGACAGAATGGCGCGCGGCGGAATGTACGATCATCTTGGCGGCGGATTTCATCGTTACTCGGTTGACGCACGGTGGCTCGTGCCGCATTTCGAGAAGATGCTCTACGACAACGCCCAACTTGCCCAAGTATACCTCGAAGCGTATCAGCTCACACGGAAACCACTATATCGCCGTGTGGCCGCCGAGATCCTCGACTATGTCCTGCGCGATATGACAGATAAACGGGGCGGTTTCTACTCGACGGAAGACGCCGACAGCGAGGGGCGTGAAGGCGCTTTCTATCTGTGGCGGCAACAAGAGATACTCGACGTCCTACGCGACGAAGCCGGGTACCTCTTCTGCCAAGTCTATAACGTTCGTCCAAACGGCAACTTCGACTCGCACGAGGGCTATCACAAAGGGCTGAACATCTTGCACATCGAGAAGCCCCTTGACGTGATTGCGGGGGGACTAGGCATTGATCGGCACGAACTCCACGGGAAACTGGCCGAATCACGCCAAGAGCTGCTTGCGGCGCGCGAGCGCCGCGTCCGGCCGCTCCGCGATGACAAGATGCTGGCATCGTGGAACGGCCTCATGATCTCGGCATTTGCCCAGGGCCACCAAGTCCTTGGTGACAAGCGGTACCGCAGCGCTGCCGAACGGGCCGCCGGCTTTGTGCTCGAGAATATGATCCAAGACGGCCGACTTTTTCACACGTACCGAAATGGCGAGGCACGTGTGCCAGCTTACCTCGACGACCACGCGTTCCTGATCGTAGCCCTTGTCGACCTGTATGAGACCACCTTCGACACAAAATGGCTCTCAGCGGCGGACGCGCTTGCCCAGAAAATGATCGCGGATTTCTATGACGCCGAACGCGGCGGGTTCTTCTTCACCAGCCACGAGCACAAAGACCTCATCGCACGCACCAAGCCGACCTACGACGGCGCGGAACCGTCCGGCAATGCCATGGCGGCAATAGGCCTCACCCGACTCGGCAGACTAACAGACAACCGCGAGTATCTCGCCAAGGCAAAAGACACGCTCGAATTCAATCACGCCAACATGATGGCGACGCCGCGTGCATTCATGAAGATGATCGTTGCAGCGGACCTCCTCCTGACACCGCCAATAGAGATAGCGATCACCGGCGCCCCGGACGCCCCCGAAGTCGACGCCTTCATTCGCGTCTTGCACGAGAAGTTCATTCCCAGTAGGATGGTCGCCGTAATCGATCCGGCCTCAACGGATCCCAAGCTTGCCGGGCAAGTGCCCTTGCTCGCAGGGAAGACGTTGGTGGCCGGAAAAGCGGCGGCCTATGTCTGCGAGAACTTCACCTGCAAGGTGCCCGTGACTACGCCGGAAGCGTTGTCCGAGGCCCTTGGCGCTACAATGGAAGATGACGATGCGTAAACCCGGAACTCTGTTATCCGCCCTTTTGATATGTGGACTCACCGCAGCGCAGTTCGGCGGCGGGCCCGTGGTGGACGTGATAACCTATGCTGAGACGGACGCGGCCCACGCGGGCAAGTCGCTGCGCATAGCCGTTGCAGTAAAACTGGGTCCGGGCTGGCACGTCAACGCAAACAAGCCGCTCGACGAATACCTCATACCGACCGTTCTTGAGGTCCGGACACCGGAGGGCATCCGTATCGAAGGCATCGTGTATCCGGAAGCCAAGCTGCTGCGATTCAGCTTTGCTGAAGAAGACATGGCTGTTTACGAGGGCGATTTCACCATAGGCCTGATCGTCCGACTCAGCGAAGAACTGTCCCCGGGCGACTACACGCTCGATACCGTGCTCAAATATCAAGCCTGTGATGATAAGCAATGCTTCCCGCCTGCACGCGAGAAGATTGCAATTCCCATCAAGGTGGTCCCGGACAACCAGGAACTTTCCCCCCAGCACCAAGACCTGTTCGCCGCCATTGACTTCAGCGCAATCGAACGGGCCGCC
>DUZM01000120.1 GCA_013349485.1 Candidatus Hydrogenedentota bacterium
CCGAGAGTCCGCTGTTGACGCAATTGGGGTATGCTAAGGATTACTATGGCCGGACGTGAAGAGAACGCGTCGGAGGCCGGATGCGCTCGGATAACGGTTGTCCTGGCCAGTTGGCATTCGGCCGATCTCATTGCGAAGCTCATCGTTAACCTCCGTGAGAAGGCCATGCGCCCGGACTCGGTTATCTTTTTTGTCCTGGACAATACGAATGGGGCCGACGAGGCGATCGAAGCGGTGTGCCGTAACGAGGCCGCGACGGCGCTGCACAGACTGGACAGCGGCGCCCTGGTAAGCTCCCGCGGCCACGCCTTTGCCCTTAACTACGCCATGGGGCGGTTGACCACGCCCTACGCACTGGTAATCGACCCGGACGTGCACGTGTTCAAGAGTCAATGGGACGTGTTTTTGATTGAGAAACTCGAGGCGGCAGGCGCCATTGCCATCGGGGCACCCTACCCGTTCTGGAAACTGGGGAAGTATCACGATTTCCCCAGCCCGGTTTTCATGTTCTTCAACACGCACCGCCTTCGCCAACTGGCTCCGGACTGGACGCCTTTCCCGGACAGTTGGCTGACTAACAAACGCAACTTCATCGCCCGGCAGGTAGTCCGCATGGGTTTCGTTGGTACGCGGGGCAGACTCTCAGCCCGTCCGCGCCTGGCCCGCTTCGCCCGCCTGCTTGAATCCTTCTTCGGCGTCTGCGGGCCGGACACGGGGTATCTTCTGGCCCGAAACGCGCGGCGCCGTGGCCTGAAAGCCGTTCTTTTCAACGAAGTCACTGAAAACAGCGTCTTGCTCGAGCGCTTTGCCGGAACGGCCAGCGCACAGGACCTTGCACGCGAGTTTGAATTGTATTACTGCGAGGGCGATCCGATGATGGCGCACAAGTACTCGACGCGCTCTTACTTCTGGCGGACCCTGCGCGGCGACGATCCGGACTATTGGCGAAAGTGCATTCACGGCGTTGAAGCCGCACTCGGACGAAATGCACCAACGGTTGGCGGCTTAAGCTAGACATCGACGAGCCGCTTCTTCCAATCCGCGAATTGCGGCTTGTGTGCGGGCCGTTTGAATTCGCGGCGCCGCGAGTGTACCGTACAAGTAAAAGGGCTCAGCGGGGGCAAGGAGGATGCCGCGTGCGGGCACTGGTTTTCGATGGTGAACTGCGTCTCACGGACGTGCCTGAGCCGCGTCCCGCACGAGGCGAGGCCCTCATCCGCGTTCTTACCGCCGGCATCTGCGCCACCGATCTCGAGATACTCAAAGGCTACATGGCTTTTCAGGGCATAATCGGCCATGAATTCGTCGGCGTCGTCGAGGAGTGTTCGAACGCGCATCTTCGGGGCAAACGTGTGGTCGGTGAGATCAACTGCGTGTGCCACAATTGCCACTATTGCCAGCTCGAGATGCCGCGGCATTGTCTCAACCGAAGCGTATTGGGGATTTTGAATCGCAACGGCGCGTTCGCGGAGTACTTGACGTTGCCCGAGGGGAATCTTCATCTCGTGCCGGGTTCGATTCGGGACGATGTGGCCGTGTTCGCTGAACCGGTTGCGGCGGCGTTCCGCATCGTGGAACAGTTTAAGGTCAATGAGCAAGATCGCATCGTCGTGCTGGGCGACGGCAAGCTGGGCCAGCTCGTTGCGCAAGTGCTCTGGCTCCATTCCAAGCGCGTTTTGTGCGTGGGCAAACATGCGTGGAAATTGAGACTGCTCAATGACCTGCACATAGCCACGGCCTTGGCGGGGGACCCCGTCGAAGGCGGTGCGGACATCGTCGTCGACGCGACGGGTTCCCCGGAGGGATTCCGTCGGGCGCTCGAATTAGTCCGGCCGGAAGGCGCCGTTGTGCTTAAGACCACCATTGCCGATCCGACGCCGTTTGTTCTCAGCGAATCCGTCGTCAATGAAATAAAGGTTGTCGGGTCGCGGTGCGGGCCATTTCGGCCGGCGCTCGAGGCGCTCGCGATAGGCAACATAGAGGTCCGTCCGATGATCACGGAAACCTACCCGCTCGGGGACGGCGTCGAGGCGTTGCAGCGGGCGGGCAGGCCGGACGTTCTGAAGGTCCTGATACACATTTAGGCTGGAGGTCTGAGGCGGAAGTGGTCGATCAGAAGGAACGCTACGGCCGCGACATCGGCCTGTTCCTCGTCTTGGCGTTGGCTTACCGCATTGGTTTTTTTCTTGCGATGCCGCGGGTGATAGCGGTGGACGCCATCCGGTACGCCGAAACGGCCCAACAGCTCGGTGCGGGCGATTTCCCAGGCCTGGACATCAGGATTCCGATGTTGTACCCGGCGATCTGTGCGTTGGTCCACGGTTTCGTGGGGGACCTCGAACTGGCGTGCCGGCTGGTGTCGCTGATGGCATCGGCACTCCTGGTTGCGCCGGTGTACGTGCTTGCGCGCGCGCTGCATGGCCTGCGGGCGGCGCGTATAGCGGCGTTGGTGGTGTCGATCTGGCCTTGGCTCGCGGATTTCGGGAGTCGCGTGGCCCCGGAATCGCTGTACGTACTTCTGTGGTTTTCGTCGTTGTGGGCGTTCGCCCGAAGCATTCGGCACGGGGGATGGTGGCTGCTTGCGGCCCCGGCATCGTTTTTCCTGCTGCATCTCTGCCGGCCCGAGGGGACGTTCCTCCTCCTGGCCGCCCCCCTCGGGGGCCTGATCCTCTGCGCCCGGACAAAGAACCACAGCACGCGTCGTCTCGTGCCGTATATCCTTATCAGTGGCGTGCTTCTTGCAGGATACGCGTGCGCCATCTGGGCGGTTTCAGGCGATGTAACGATTGCGCCTCGCGTCCCTTCCGTCGGCGCTGGCGCGCAGTTTCTGTATGATAGGGGGCTGCTTGTCCTTCGGTCGCTGGCAACGCTCATGAACGAACAGCTTCCTGTGATGCTGGGCGTGGTACTTTTGCTTTTTGCGGGGGCGGGTTTTTTTGCGCGTGGCGAGCGCGTGCGCGACGGACGCCTTGAGTCCTTCGTATTGTTTTTCGCTGTGGCGCAGTTGTGCCTTGCCGCGGCGAGTTCGTACGCTCATCCGCGTTACATCATGCCATTGATCGTGTGCGTTTTGTTGTGGTCGGCCCGCGGAATCGACCTGGTGAGCGGGCAAGCCCGGGGGCTTGCCCACGGCAGGCTTCTAGGCCGGCTTCCGGTGGCTGCCGTGGTTGCATTCATGGGGCTTGCCGCGGCGGGGGCCGTCGCCCACGAGCGGTTGGCGCCTGTGCCCCAGACGCCCCGCGAGTACAAGATCGCGGGGCTATGGATGAAGCGGAACCTCGAGCCGGGCCTTGTAATGGTGCGGAAACCCCAGATTGGGTACTACGCGGATATGCCCACCGTCGGCCCGGCGGACGGCGTCGGCATCTCCGAGACCGTTGCATTGGCCAGGAAATGCGGTGCACGGTACCTGGTGATCGACGAACGGTATACGGCCAGGATGATACCCGGGCTTGCCCCGCTGCTTGATCCTAAGAATGCCCCGGCCGCACTCGAACTCATCAAAGCCGACCTCTCGCCGTATCCCACAGCGCGGGTCGTCGTTTACAGGATAATCGGGGAGAAGGAATCGGCCGCCGACGGTAACTAATGCGTATAGGGTTTTACATACCGACATTCGAGCACCTCGGCGTGGCGTACCTTTCCGCGTCTCTTCGGGAGGCCGGGCACGAAACGATGGGGTTCTACGATCCTCTGTTATTCAATGATCCCCTATTTTCGAACTCGTTCCTCGCCAGATTTCTGGACATGGAAGATTGCGTAATCGAGCGTATCCTTGAAGCCGAGATTGACCTCCTTGCGTTTTCTGTTGTAACAGACCGCTTTTCTTCGGCCTGCCGTATAGCGCGCAAAGTGAAGGCAAGGCGCAACATTACCACGGTTTTCGGAGGAATCCATTGCAGTTCGGTGCCGGAACGCGTAGTCCAACGCCCGGAGGTAGACTTCGTCGTCGTTGGTGAGGGGGAACACGCCATTGTCGAACTTGCCGGGCGCCTCGAGACGGACAAGAGGGCAGGAGAAATTGCCAACGTGTGGCATCGGCGCAATGGCGAGGTTTTCACCCCCCCGCGACCTTTGATCCAAGACCTCGACGAACTGCCGTTTCCAGACAGAACGCTGATAACCATTCCTGTGCCTCTCTTTATGCAGGCACGGTGCAACATTATCGCGTCGCGGGGCTGTCCATTTTCGTGCACATACTGCAACAACTCCCGAATGCGGGAGCTATATCGCGGCAAAGGCACGTGGAGACGGCGCCGATCAGTGGACAACGTTATCGAGGAACTAAGACGGGCCGCAAAAGCCAAGCCGTTCTATTATGTTAGGTTCTGGGATGAGGTGTTTATAGACGACGTAGCTTGGTTGCGCGAGTTTGCCGACAAATATCCGGCCGCCGTCGGCAAGCCCTTTTCCTGTTGGGGCCACAGTCGTTTCGTAACCGAAGAATCCGCCGCGCTGCTCCAGCAGGCCGGATGCGACAGGATCAACATAGGCGTAGAAACCATTCGTGAAGAGACACGGCGCCTTTTTCTTCGCCGCTCGGAGACGAATGGGCAGATAATGCGTGCCATCAACTTGCTGCGGGACACGTCCATCGTTGTGACAACGGGCAACATACTGGGTTTGCCAGGCCAAAGCCTGAACGAAGGCGTTGAAATGGCACGATTCTATAACGAGAATCGTGTGGACATTCCTTTTTTTTATTACTTTCGGCCATATCCCCGAACGGCGATAGTCGCCATGGCACAGGAACGCGGGCTGCTGAGTCAAGCCCAAGTGGAGGCAATTGAGGACCCGACAACGGGAAACAGGGACCTTCTTCATCCTTCTGGGGAGGATACCAGAGATTTCATCAGAGTACGCGGTCTGCTTCAGCTAACCCGAGTGGCTCCGCCTCGGCTGCTCAAGTTTTTCCTGAAAGGAGATCGTTGGCGCCGTTTTCCTGCCGTTAACCTATCCCCTGTGATCACGGTCACCGTTGGTATCCTGCGGTGCCTTCGCCTCAGGAGACGCGGTGAAGTCCGCCATTGGGAGGTATGCCGTTACCTGTATGCTTCACTGGTCTTTGCTTTGCAGAAGTGTGCGTGGCGATTCCTCCGCGTACTAAAGCCTAGATAAGCCGGTGGAACGCTGCGAACAGCGCCGATCAGCTCCGTTGCGACTAGGTGCTGCAATCCGTTGAGTCTCATAGGGAGAGCACTTCTGTGGACCAGTTCCAGCGGTCCTGGCGTGAGGCTTTTGCTCTGCAGGGGTCAATACGTTTTGCGGAGTGACGTAGACGGGATTCCGAGGGCTTCGCGGTACTTGGTGACGGTTCTTCGCGCGATGCTTATGCCGCGCTCCTTGAGGATATCGGCGATCTTCTGATCGCTGAGCGGCTTTGCCTTGTTTTCTTCGTTGACGATTTTCTTTATGGTCGATTGAACGCTCTTGGATGATTTCGCTTCACCGGAATCGTGCCGGAGCCCCGGCGAGAAGAAGAACTTCATCTCGAACAGGCCCTGCGGCGTTTGCATATACTTGCCGCGGGTGGCGCGGCTCACGGTTGCTTCATGGACGCCGACCTTGTCGGCCACGATTTGTAGGGTCAGCGGCCTGATTTTCTCGATGCCCTTTTCGAGGAACTCTTTTTGATGTTCGACGATGGTGGTTGCAATGCGCAGGATGGTTTGTTTGCGTTGCTCGATGTTGCGAATGAGCCATTTAGCGGATTCGACCTTATCGCGCACATAGCGTTTTTCGTCTCGGGACATTCTGCCGGCCTTCATCATGTCGTAATACTGCCTGCTGATTCGCAGTTTCGGCCCCGTTTCGTCGGGCAGGTATACGACGAACTCGCCGTCGACTTTTTCGACGATTACGTCCGGGGTAACGTATTGGGCCGGTTCTGAGGTGTATTCATGGCCGGGCCAGGGGTTGAGGCTTGCCAGCACGCTTTTGAGTTCTTCGACGCGTTCCGGGGTGATCTTCATCGCCTTGGCGATCTGGGGGATCTGGCGCCGTTCGAGTTCCTCGAGGTGTTCTGCCACTAAAACTTTGAGTTCTTCTTCGTCCGGGTATTCCACGTTTATTTGCAGCAGAAGGCACTCGACGACGTCGCGTGCGCCCACGCCCGTCGGCTCAAGGCGCTGAATAACATAAAGCGCACGCTCGACTTCTTCCTCGGGTACGCCCATTTCGTCGGCAATCTCGGCCAAAGACCCCGAGAAGTAGCCCTTGTCATCGATGTCGCCGATAAGGCGTTCGCCTATCCGGAAAACGTTCTCGTCTTTGGCGGCCAAACGCAACTGCGTCAGCAGCAGCGAAGTGAATGATTCTGCCTTGGTGATCGAGTTCTCGTAGTACGCGCGCCGTTCAGCGAGATCCGGGTTGTAGCTCAAGTCGCGTCCTTCCGCGGCGCGATCGCTCCAGTGGCTCGCGTACTCGTCAAGGTCAAAGGCGATGTCGTCGAAAACTTCCGTATCGTCGTTGTTCTCCGCCTCCTCGACAGGCTCGGGCTCCGGCTCTTTCTGGATTTGATCCAGCACAGGATTCGTCTCCAACTCTTGTTGGATGTATTGCTCGAGTTCGAGCCCCGAGAGTTGGAGGATCTGAATAGCCTGCTGCATTTTCTGCGTGAGCATCAGGCGTTGTGTCTGGGTTTGCGCCAGACGATGTTCCATGTGCATCACGGCGCCGTAAGACTCCTTTCCACTTTGGTAGAAATTATACCAAGCCTCCGGAAGAGGTGTCAATTGAAGGACGTTGGCTGCAGTGTTATAATTCGTTGCAGTTCAATTGGTTACACCTTACCAGTAAGGTAGCCACGTGGATCTGTATTAGGGGGCGCCATCTAACGGGTGCGGCGCGGCGCAAGGCGGGAGCAAAATCGTGCTTCGGTTCTGTCTTCTGAGCAGTGGGAGTGCGGGCAATGCGCTCCTTGTGGCGTCGGCCACGACGAAGATTCTCATCGACGTTGGCCTGAGTTTCAGGCAACTCCACTGCCGGGCCGAGGCGGTGGGGGAATCGCTTGACGGTTTGCGTGCGGTATTCATCACGCACGAGCACAACGACCATGTGAGCGGGGCCGGCGTCCTTGCGCGGCGAACGGGCATCCCGTTCCATATGACGCCGGGCACCGCGGCGGGTTTGCCGTCGGGGACCGGCGCGGTGTCCCGGGTCGCGTTGTTCGAGGCCGGCGACGCCGTCTCGGTGGACGACATGATCGTAACCAGTTTCCCGGTATCGCACGATGCGGCCGACCCCGTTGGTTATGTCGTCGAGTCGGGCGGCGCGA
>DUZM01000287.1 GCA_013349485.1 Candidatus Hydrogenedentota bacterium
CGTAGCCGGGAAGGTCAACGAAATAGATTTTCCCGTTGACGTCAAAGAAATTGACGGCACGCGTTTTTCCGGGCGTTTTGCTGGTCTTGGCGAGGCCTTTCCGGTTCAGCAGCGTGTTGAGCAACGAGGATTTACCGACGTTCGAACGCCCGGCAAACGCGACCTCGGGGCGCCCGTTGCGCGGATACTCCTCGGGGCGCATGGCGCTCTTCACAAAGGTGGCCGAAACGACTTTCATGGTTTCCGTGCCGACTTGCGTACCGTCCCGAAGACTCTCGAGATGACCTCATCGATGCCGCTCACAAGGACAAACTCGATGTCGTTCCGGACGCTCTTCGGGATTTCAATCAAGTCCTTTTCGTTCTCTTTCGGCATGAGGATGGTGCGGATGCCGGCGCGGTGCGCCGCGAGGACCTTCTCTTTCACGCCGCCGACGGGCAACACGCGGCCGCGCAGCGTGATCTCGCCGGTCATGGCGGCAGCGGTTTTCGGCGGCTTGTCGCGCAGCGCAGATAATATCGACACGGCAATGGCGACGCCTGCGGACGGCCCATCCTTAGGGATGGCGCCCTCGGGCACGTGGACATGTATGTCGATGTCTTTGTAGAAATCGGGCGACAGACGCAGTTTGGCGGCGTGCGCGCGGAGATAGGTCAACGCGGCGTGCGCAGACTCTTTCATTACGTCGCCCAGTTGACCCGTAAGCGTCAGCTCGCCCTTGCCTTTCATGGTGGTGCTTTCAATGTTCAAGATGTCGCCGCCCGTCTCCGTCCACGCCAAGCCGACGGCCACGCCGGCTTGCGGCTCGACCTCGGCGCGCAGCTCGCTGAATTCCTCGGGGCCAAGGAGTTCGACAACGCGTTTCTCGTTGACGACGACGCGGCGCGCGCCTTTTTTCGAGACGATTCTTTTGGCGACCTTTCGGCAGACGCTCGCGATTTGGCGCTCGAGTTGGCGGACGCCTGCTTCGCGGGTATATCTCGAGATGATCTTGTCGACGGCGCCGTCGGTTATGCGGATAACGTCGTCATTCAGTCCGGCCAACCCGACTTGCTTCGGGATCAAGAAGAGGCGCCCTATCCGCTCCTTCTCGTAAACCGTGTATCCGGGAAGACGCACGACTTCCATGCGGTCGTGCAGGGCCGGAGGAATTTGGAACTCGTTGTTGGCGGTCGTGATGAAGAACACCTCGTGAAGGTCGAAGTCGACTTCGAGATAGTGGTCGCTGAACGCGCGGTTCTGTTCGGGATCGAGCACCTCGAGCAATGCCGACGACGGGTCGCCGCGAAAATCGGTGCTCATTTTGTCGACTTCGTCGAGCATGAACACGGGATTTCTGACGCCGACCTTTTTGATGCTCTGGATGATGCGCCCCGGCATAGCGCCGATGTAGGTTCGGCGGTGCCCTCGGATCTCGGCTTCGTCGCGCACGCCGCCCAGCGAAACGCGGACAAACTTGCGTTTCATCGCGCGCGCGATGGATCGGCCAAGCGAGGTCTTGCCCACGCCGGGCGGCCCCACGAGACACAGCACGGGGCCGCGGGCGCTCTTGCTGAGCTTGCGGACAGCCAGAAACTCAAGTATACGCTCTTTGACCTTGGCAAGGCCGTAATGGTCTTCGTCGAGCACTTTCTGCGCTCGGGCGATGTCCAAGGCATCGGCCGTGCGTTTTTGCCAGGGCATGTCCGTGAGCCAATCGACGAAGGTCCGAATCACCGTACTCTCGGGACTCATTGCCGGCATGCGTTCATAGCGGCCAAGTTCCCGCAGCGCCTTCTCATTGGCCTCTTTGGGCATCTTGGCCTTCTTGATCAACCGACGCAGTTCGGTGAACTCGTCCACCTCGTCTTCGCGTCCGCCGAGTTCTTGATGAATCACTTTGAGCTGCTCTTGAAGGTAGAACTCGCGCTGATTACGTTCGACATGATCCCGGACGCGTTCGCGCACCGTCTGTTCGATCTCGAGGAGTTCGTTCTCTCGGACGAGAATTGCGGAGAGTTTTTCGAGCCGCACGACGGCGTCTTGGACCTCGAGGAGTTCTTGGCGCTCCTCGAACCGAACGGAAAGGTAGGCGCATATCAGGTCGGCAAGGGCGCCCGGCTCGGACTCACTCCGCATTGAGAGGACGATTTCAGGGGCCACCCGCTGGCTAAGCTTGGCGTATTCTTCGAATTGTTCCAATGCGGCGCGCATGAGCGCCAAGGTCTCTTTTGTCGTGGGCGGCGTCTCGTCGTCAAGACGGCAGACCGCGACCTCCATTACTTCGTCCTCGTACAGGCGCAGGACCTTTCCCCGTCCTATTCCCTCGACGACGACTTTCATGGTGCCGTCGGGAATGCGCAGCGTCTGAAGTATGTTGGCGGCAATTCCGACGGAGTAGAGATCATTGCGCTGGGGCGTTTCAACGGTTGCGTCCCGTTGGGCGCACAGGAACAGCGGCCGGTTACTGGCCAGACTTTCTTCAACGGCGGTGATTGAAGCCGTCCGGCCCACGAGCAATGGAACGATCATCCGAGGGAACAACACCATGTCGCGCAGCGGGAGCAAGGGCAAGCGCCCCGTCAGGATGTCATCTTCGACGAACTCCGTCGGCATTTGCGTCTCTCCGAGGACATGTTTCGTGTGCCGAGCCGGCACAGGCTGTATGCTTGAATAGAGCGCCGGAAGGGACGACACATCCCTCCCGGCGATTCAACAAGGCGCCCTCTCGCGCCCGAAACAACATTAACGCGTTCTGCGCTTTGCCGACAAGCGCGGAAGGTCGCATTCACCCTGCGGCCACACCGCAACCGCGCCGTCACCGCCACGGACGCTTAGGCAAGGGCGGACCGGCCCGGCGCGTCCATGTCCCTGGTCTCGTGCTCGTAGACAAAAAGCGGATCCTCCCGCGCCTCGATGACGCCTGGCGTCAAGACGCATTCCCGGACGTCCTTGCGGGATGGGAGATCAAACATGATATTGAGCATGATGTCTTCCAGGATGGCCCGGAGGCCGCGCGCCCCGGTGTCCTTTTCGATTGCCCGGTCGGCAATGGCCTCAATGGTCTCGTCGGAGAAGTGCAGCTTAACGTTCTCGAGCTCGAACAACTTCTGATATTGGCGTGTCAACGCGTTCTTGGGCTCGATAAGAATTCGGATAAGGTCGTCGCGGGACAACTCGTGCAACGTGGCAACAATGGGCACGCGTCCGGAAAACTCGGGGATCATACCGAACTTGATGAGGTCTTCGGGCTGAATAAGGGCGAGTATTTCACCGAGTTTGCGTTCCTTCTTGCCCTTGATATCCGCGTTGAAGCCGATGACGTTTCTCTGGGTCCGACGCTCGATGATCTTGTCAAGACCGTTGAACGCGCCGCCGCACAGAAAGAGTATGTTTGTTGTGTTGACCTGAATACATTCCTGCTGGGGGTGTTTGCGCCCGCCTTGCGGCGGCACGTTGGCCTCGGTGCCCTCGAGAAGCTTCAATAAGGCCTGCTGAACGCCTTCGCCGGACACGTCCCTTGTGATTGAAGGGCTGTCGCTTTTTCGGGCGATCTTATCGATCTCGTCGATATAAACGATCCCCGTCTCGGCGCGGGCGGGATCGAAATCCGCCGCTTGAAGAACCTTGAGAATGACGTTTTCCACGTCGTCGCCCACGTAGCCGGCTTCCGTAAGCGTGGTCGCATCGACGACGGCAAACGGGACGTCAAGCATCCGGGCCAAGGTCTGAGCCAACAGGGTTTTGCCGCAACCAGACGGCCCTATCAGCACGACATTGGCCTTTTGTATCTCGACGCCGTCGATCTCGCCACCGGCCCTGATTCGCTTGTAGTGGTTGTGCACCGCCACCGAGAGAATACGTTTGGCGCGTTCCTGACCAATAACGTACTGGTCAAGGAAGTCTTTGATCTCCGCCGGTTTAGGGACTTTGACGGCCCGGGACATTCCCCTCCGGCTCCGGTCCTGCGCAACGATATCGGCGCATAGGGCGACGCATGCATCGCAGATATTGACGTCCGGGCCGGCAATGAGTTTGCTCACTTCGTCTTGGCGTTTTCCGCAGAAAGAGCAAGTCGCAACTTCGCTCCGTTCACGACGTGATGGCATTAAGAACCTTCCTCCACTAGCGGAGTAGACAGGCTGAATGCGCCTCGATTCTCATCTGGCGCCACTACTCCTTTTCCCTCAACGAGTTACAGAAACCTCCGGCACTCGCCCGCACAATGAATAACACCTGTTGGCGTCGGTGTTGTGCTGCTATACGTCTTGGCAACCATAGCATTTTGACCCGGTTTTTGTCAACAATTTTCTTCTGGCCCCTTGACAATGGGACTCTCGTCGAATCCCTTGCTTGGAGCGTCGTCCTGGTCCACGAGCAAGGGGCAGACAACGGCCCCATAATCATTTTGCCAGTAAACACGCCTGTTGGTCAACCTCGCTGCCTCGCCCGTGCCCCACTCGCACAGCCTGGATTGGCGCAAGCACCCGGTATGAAGCGTGCCCGTGCCCCTATTGCACGCTCGTAACGGGCCGACTTGATGTAGTTTGATTGGCGGGCAAATGGTATAGAAAAAGTGGCGGAATGCCCGTGAGTCGAGTCGCGCTAAAGGAAATCCTTTGTGCCTCGAGGTATTCATCGAAATCCGCAAGAGCGTCCCAACGCGAGAAAACGATCCAAACGGTGCGCCCCTGGGTATGTGCTTCGACCGAAATCTCACGGATTTCCTGGATGCCTTCCACGTACTGAATCTTGTCATCCGGGATATCCGCATTGAATCGAAAGGATTCGGTGTTGAATCGCTTGAGTGTCAAGACGGCATCATCGTCGCTATAACGTTCTTGGATCATACGAGCCGCAGTTCGATAATCTTGACGGAATGGCTCGCCCATCACGGAGGCCTGATAACCCCAAACCAAAAGAAAAATGACCACTAAAGCGTGCCGCACGCGTTTGGTTGGCATAGAAGAAAACGCCGCCCCAGCAAGGATATATAGGGGTAGAGCACTGTACAGCACGTACCGAAAGCTCCAGTAAGATCTTCCAACGTGGGACTTCGCAAAAACAAAGAGCGGGGGCAGCACAAGCCAGCCGGAGAGAAACAGAAAGCTCTCGAGCCTCTTTCGGGCGATAGCACGGCGATCCGGGCGGTCGGCGTTCCTGAGATCCGCAAAACTCCGCCATCCCACCCAGACAATCGACAAACCGTACAGCAGAACAAGAACTGTCTCGAACGACCTGCCTAGTGGCAGATATTCGCTTGGATCAAGGTTTGAATGCCTGCCCCCTGAGAAAATGAAAAGCAGATTGGGGAACTCGCGCAAACCTGGCGGCGCAAGCCATGAGACATCCAAACCAAACCTCTCTTTGACGCTTCGAACCCACAGAAAGTAGCCGATCAGTAAGACAAGATGAGAACTCATCCAGATGACGAGATTCCGAAGTCTGCGGAAACAGAAAACGCAAAGAAACAGCCCCTGCACAACAAACATAGGGGTCGCTACGGCGTGGCTCCAGGCGATAAGAGCATTGCATATGATGTGGACAATCATCCATCGGATGCCGTTTTCATAGAATGCCCGAAGGAATGCATAGTTCGTCACTGCAATGAGCAACGCGATAAGTGAGTACATCCGGATTTCCTGAGAGAAATAAACGTGAGGCAGCGCCACGCCAAAGCAAAATGCGGCAACCAACCCGGCAGCTTTCCCGTATAACCTTTCCGCTAGCGCATACACTGCCGCCATCGCCAGTACGCCGAGAATGACGGACAACGTCCTCGCGGCGAGAACGGAAGGAGAGGTCAGACGGCCCCAGAAATACCCAAGGGTAAAATATATGGGCGCAACAAGACTATATGGGTCAGACACGCTCTGCCTTTGCCAGTACTCAACGATATCCGTTGAGTCCAGAACGCGCAAACTGACCACTTCGTCGTACCAGGCGACCTCATTTGGCAGGTGCCATATTCTCAACAAGAGGCCGAAGAGAATGATTGCAGCCAAATAAAGGATCGTTTGGAACCGGCTGTCAAGCGCAAGGAATGGTAGCCGCCTTTTCACAGTAGAGTGCTTAGACGTGCCATCAGGCATTTGCGAAAGACCCCCTCCCATTACACATTATCGCAATCCCTGGGCCTGCCTTCGTCCTCAGCAACAACCTAATGCGTTTCGCGAATCCCGACCAGCGGATTTCGTGAAGGGCTCACTGTTCCCTTTTTCACCTGCCGGTTTTGGCGGTAAAGAAATACAGGTTTTCGCGAGGAAATGCGCGGTTTTGGCGGCGCGTGCGCCGCGGGTAAATGCTCCGCTATTTCCTGGCTTTGTCTTGAGTGATGATTTCGTCAATCAGTCCGTACTCGAGGGCTTCCCGGGCGTTCATGAAGAAATCTCTGTCGCTGTCGCGCCGGATAACGTCGATGGGCTGTCCGGTGTGTTTGACGAGGATCTCGTCGATCATTTCGCCGATCCGGACGATTTCTCGGGCTTGTCTGTCGATGTCGGCCGCTTGGCCGCGCACGCCGCCCATGAGTTGATGGAGCAGAAAACGGGAGTATGGCAGCCCGTAGCGTTTGCCTTTGGTGCCGGCAGCCATCAGCACGGCGCCCATGCTGGCGGCTTGCCCGATGCAGAAGGTGGTGATGTCGGGTTTGATGAGTTGCATCGTATCATAGATGGCGAGCCCCGCAGTGACGCTGCCGCCCGGTGTGTTGATATATAGACTGATGTCTTTGTCGGGGTCCTCCGACTGCAGGAACAGGAGCTGCGCGATAATGTAATTGGCGACCAGGTCGTCGATGGGCATGCCGAGGAATATGATCCGGTTGGTTAGAAGCAGGGAGTAGATGTCGTAGGGGCGTTCTCCCCGGCTGGTCTGTTCGTATACGGTGACTGCGCGTAGATCGAGCATGGCTGTGGACTACGTCTCCTCGTTTTGCTCTTCTGCCTCGAATTGATCGGGATCGAGTTTCTTGTCTTGGACTTTGGCGTGGCTCATGATAACGGCCATTGTCTTCGCGCGAAATATGCGTTCTTCATAGGCATCTCGGCGTTGGTCCTCGGCGAGATACTCGTTGATCATATCCAGTTTTGCGCCTGTTCGCTCCGAGATGGCGACGACTTCCTTCTCGAAATCGGCTTCGGTGACTTCTACGCCTTCGGCTTTACCGATTTCGGCGATCACGACGGTTCGCTTTATGCTGTTGCACGCCTTCTCCGCCGCCGAGGTACGGAGTTCGTCTTCGCGTTTTCTGATTTCGGACATAGGGACTCGGAGCTGA
>DUZM01000106.1 GCA_013349485.1 Candidatus Hydrogenedentota bacterium
AGGGAAACGTCGTGTAGGCCTTCAGCGGAGGCAGCGTGTAGACGCCGCGTTTCAGCGGATGCAGCGCGAGGGTCGTGGACGCGGATTCCCCGGAGGTCAAAGAAGGTACGACGTCGACGTCCACCTGCTCAAGTGAAGGCGGCAGGCCGAACAGGCCGAGGGACACATCGTAGATTGTTCCACGAGCCGCGTTGGAAAGCGTATACACTGCCGCGACAGTTTGGCCCGCGCTGGCCCGCTCCGGGAACGCGCCCGCGATCGCCACCCGAGCCCGACGCAAGTGGCCGGCCAGAAACGCAACGCCCCACAACGCGCCTACTACGCCGAACAAGCGGAACACCGGCACATCGAGTTCGTACGAGCCCAATGCGGCAGCAAGCAAGAGTCCCCCGAGTACGGATTTGCCTGCGCCCGTCGTCTTGAATCGCCACACATACTCCACGAGACGGATCAGGCTGCTCCGAGGCCGTTCCGACCTTCTAGCGACGCTTCGGGCCATCGGTCATTCACTTCGGCACGGCAGCGTGTTCAAGGATATCCATTATCACGGCTTCCTTCGAAACGCCGCTGTATTTTGCTTTCGAGGTCAGCATGACGCGGTGCGCCAGCACGGCAGGCGCCAGGCGCTGCACATCGTCCGGCAATACGAAATCGCGATCGGCCAGGAAGGCCGCGGCCTGGCTTGCGCGGAAAAGCATCAGCGAACCGCGCGGACTCACGCCAAGTTTGAGTCGATCATCCTCTCGGGTGCGCCCGACTATCTCGACCATATACCGCGAGACGTCTTCATCGACATGGATCCGGCGAACCGCCTGTTGTATCTTCGAGACTTCCTCGCACGCAAGCACCGGTTCGAGCCGCTCAAGGGGGTGACCCTCGATCTGGCTGTAAAGTATGCTCACCTCGACGTCGGGCGAAGGGTAGCCCAAACGTAGTAGCACGAGGAATCGGTCGAGTTGCGCTTCCGGGAGCGGGTAGGTCCCGTGGAACTCGATGGGATTTTGCGTGGCGACTACCAGAAACGGGCTTGGCAACGGGTACCGCGTCCCCTCGATGGTCGCCTGCAACTCGCTCATGGCCTCGAGCAACGCCGACTGCGTTCGCGGCGACGCGCGGTTGATCTCGTCCGCCAATACGACGTTGCCAAAAACGGGCCCGCGTCGAAAGGTGAAAGAGCCGTCCGCGGGGCTGTATACCGACGAGCCGAGGATGTCGGCAGGCAAAAGATCCGGGGTAAACTGGATGCGGCTAAACTCGGCTTTGACGGACCTCGCGAGCGCCTTTGCAAGCGTCGTCTTTCCGACGCCGGGGATGTCCTCCATCAAGACGGACCCGCCCGCGAACAATGCCGTCAGCAAAAGGTCGAGACACTCCGGTTTGCCAAAGATTGCCTTGCCGAGGTTGGCGCGCAATCGTTCCAACTGCCCCTGGTAGCCTGCGTTTTCCGCCATAGGACAAGCTCCTGTCGAATTGCCTCCCCGTCGCTTCGAGAAGCAACGTGCGGGATTGCCATTCTAGCACAGGGCCGCTGCGCATGTCCCTCATTCGGGGAAGGCGTTTGGCGGCGCGCCTTCCCCGTGGGTCGTAAGCGGCCCACGCGCATTTGTAGGCCCCCAGGAAGAAATGGCGCGCGTTGCGGCGTTGTTACGAGGAAGCGGGCGCAGCCGAAATGGCACTTTTCACGGTTTTGCTCAGGACGTAAAAGTCCAGCATCCGGCCAAGCGCATGGACGTTACCGTTCACCCCGAGGCCTTCCTTTGGGATTTCAGGACATGGGG
Source organism: Candidatus Hydrogenedentota bacterium (assembly GCA_013349485.1). Lineage (GTDB taxonomy): Bacteria > Hydrogenedentota > Hydrogenedentia > Hydrogenedentales > SLHB01 > DUZN01. The sequence goes on from DUZM01000106.1 coordinate 1,779, forward strand.
CGAAGACGATGCCGCTCGGCGCCAACTCGAGCAATCTTGCAGCGGCGTGCTCGACCACGGCGTAACTGCCCGAAACGCTCGCGACGGCCATGACAAAGGGGCCGTCCGCCGCTGGCGCTTGATCGAGGCTCGGCTGCGTCACGGTGGCGTAACCAAGCCGCGCGAAGAAGCCCTCGAGAAGGGCCTGGTACGGCGGCTCGTCTTCCGGCAGGCAAAGGAGCACCCGCTCCGGCTTTGGCTCGGGGCGTTCTGGCGAGAGATCGCCGGTGGGCACCCGCAGCAGGCTCAGAAACGCCATGAGTTCCTCGAGCGCACTCGCATACAGTTTGGGAATGTCCAACCTCACGTCCCGCAGCGCTTGCCATATGCCCAGGGACTCGGGTTCGACGAAAAAGTCGCCTGCGTGGCCAAACCCAAACGCTTTTGCCAGTTGGTTGGCCAAGGACGTGCAGCGGGTTACGGCGAGTGAAGGATCGCGCGGCGCGGTTTCTCCGTCCCCCTTCGGCGTCAGCCGCTCGTAACGGTGATGGCTCGCGACGGCCCGGCACACGTGTTCCGGCAGATCCCATTGCTTGGCGATGCGGATTCCCACAAAAGCATGGTCGACCTCGAATGTTTGGCGCTCGCCAACTCGGATCGGCACCTTCTTAACGTTGGCATTCTTGACGGCCTGTTGATATTCGACGGGCAAATGCTCGTCAAGGACCATCTTGCCGAGGTCGTGCAGCAGGCCGGCCATGAACGCGTCGTCCGGATCCATTCCGCGCCAGCGATGGCCCAAGGCCCGGGCGCAGCACGCGGCGCCGAGACTGTGCATCCAGAACTCCGTTCGATCGAAACCGAACGTGTTGCTCTGCCGCTTGAACATCTTGAATACGGACTGCGCCATGGCCAAGTTGGACGTCGCCTTGATGCCGATACGAGCGATCGCGTTCTGAAGTCCCGTGACGCGGTGCGCGCTGGCCATGGCCGCCGAGTTCGCGAGACGTAATACCGACGCCGCTATGGCGCTGTCACTCTCGATGGGCCCCACCAAGTCTTTCGCGCTCGTGTCCGGCTGCGCGCACAGCCGAAGCACGGCGCTCACCGCATGCGGCAGCGCCAACAGGCTCTCGGCCTGCTTGATGACGTATTCCACGCGCGCGCGGGGCTCCTTGATGGTGGCGGTGAGCGGTAGCGGCGGCTTCTCGTCGGCCTCGGGAAGGGCTTTGCCGGATTTCACTAACGCCTTCTTGACGCGCGGCAGAATCACTTCTCTTCTGGGGGGATGAAGGAATACGTCGAGCGCGCCGTATCGCGTTGCGCGGATCACGCTTTCCCGCGTCGGCCTGCGCTCGAGCAACACCACCGCGAAGCCGTATTTCACAAGCTTGTTGCAGAAACCGTAAACCGCCTCTGCCCCGTAATCCGTACTGATGCATACTAGCGCCGGGTCCATGCGTGCGATTGCCTCGACGGCTTCCTGCGGCGTGGCTACCTCGATGACCTCGAAAGAGTCTTCCGGTAAGGCGCGTCGTATCCGCGGGCCGCTTACGGGCCCCGACTCGACGACGATGATGAGCTGCTTGTCGGACACGTCGAACACACCCCACCCACGCAATCCCTCGACGATTAGCCGCGATTAATATAGAAGCAATCGGCGTGAATAACAAGTCCCATGCGTTCCTCGACCAGCGGTTCTTTCAACGGCAACGTTAGGAATTCGTCGGTTTGCGCTCCTCATGGAGACCTCCCGCGACGCCTTAGCCGTTGCGTGGCCAACCCCGTGCGTTGGCTCCAGGACTTGTGTAGAATCGGAGCCCAAAGGACACAGCCCAGAGGAAAAGCCATGACAGATATCAGGAACGAGCATCTTTTCTTCGACGTTACCCCGAAAGTGGTGCCGGCAGGACGGTTGACGCCTATCGATATTGCACCCCTTTTCGATCATGTACGATTCAAGGAAAGCGCCGAATACTTTCTGGGCTTCCACCCCCTCGAGGCGTTCGACGGCGAACGCACGACCTCCAGCGACCCCGTTCCAGTTAAACCGACGGACGGCAGACTGCGTGTGGTCCGCCCGTTCGACCACGAACAGGAGTACGCCCTCACCCTCGAGGAACGGGTCGGGAGCGAACGCGGCGAGACTTGGGACTTTCGCGTGTACGCCCTCGACGAGGATCTCTATGTCCGAAGACCTTTCAAAGGCGATTTCCACATACACAGTTGCCGCTCCGACGGAAAGGAGCCGCCCGGATACGTGGCCGCCGCCTGCAGAGCGATCGGCCTCGATTTCATGGCCGTAACGGATCACGGCTTATACCGACCCTCGATCGAGGCGCAAGATGCATTCGCGGGCACCCCCATCGATCTCCGGATATTCCCCGGCGAAGAGGCCCATCCGCCGGAAAATCCCGTCCACATCGTAAACTTCGGCGGAAACGTCGCCGTCAACGACTTGATGGGCCAAGACGCGTATGCCCGCGAAGTCGCGGCGCTCGAACGCGACCTCGGCCCGCTGCCTTTCGGAGTCGATCCCCGGCATTACGCCTCCGCATGTTGGTGTTTTTCCAAGATTCGCGAAACCGGCGGCCTCGCGATCTTCTGCCACCCGTTTTGGATCCCCCAATATCAATATACGCCGCCCGGGCCGCTCACAGCGCACCTGTTTGACACACAGCCGTTCGACGCGTATGAAGTGATCGGCGGGTTCTACCTCGACGAAACCGAGTCGAACATGCTCCAGGTCGCCCGATACCACGAAGAGCGCGCAAAAGGACGCCGCATCCCCATCGTCGCCGGCAGCGACGCCCACGGATGCGAAACCGGCGACCTGCACGGATGGTATTACAGCGTCGTGTTCGCGGCCTCGACCCGCCTCGAAGACATCATCGACGGCGTCAAAACCCTCTACTCCGTCGCCATCGAGGCCTTGCCCGGCGAGACCCCGCGCGCCCACGGCCCGTTCCGGCTCGTCAAATACGCCTTGTTCCTCCTGCGCGAAGTTTTCCCGCAGCACGACGAATTGTGCATCGAAGAAGGCCGCCTCATGCGCGCCCACCTCGCCCGCGACCCAGACGCAGCCCAACAACTCGCCCGACTCAAAGGACGCGTCGCCGCCCTCTACGGCCGATATTGGGGTTACCCCGCCTAGCGCCCCGCCGCCTTGGATCCAAAACCCGACTCTTGGCTGTCTGGACCAAGGTGCAAGGAGCAAGGTCGGCGTTGTCGACGCCCCCGGTAAGAACTTGACAGCAGCGAAATTCTTTTGTATAATTTAATTGTTTAATTCAACTATACAATAGGCTTTTGCGGATCTACGGATATGCGCGCCAGAAAAAACGGTGAGGAAACTCGGCAACGGATTCTTGAGGCAGCGTGCGAGGTGTTCGGTGAGAAGGGGTATCGCGACGCGACGCATACGGCGATCTGTGAGCGGGCGGGCGTCAACATCGCAGCCATCAACTACCATTTTGGTGCGAAGGAAACGTTGTATCGCGCGGCGTGCCAACATCTTCTGGAGACGGCCGAGGCGTTGTACCCGCTGGATGGCGGCGTTCCGCCGGAGGCACCAGCCGAAGCACGGCTTCAGGCTTTCATCGAGGCGCTTCTGCAGCGGAGGCTCGACCCCGAGCGCCTCGGACGGCTGCATCGCATTCATATGGCCGAGATGTTCGACCCGACGGGCCTTTTGGATGAAATGATGGCGCAGTGGCTGGCCAAGAACCGGGCGCACCTCGAGGGGATACTCGAAGAGCTGCTGGGGCCGCATACGCCGCCGCGGACGCTGGGTCTGTGCGAGATGAGTATCGTCAGCCAGTGCCTGATGGGGCCGCCCGGGAGGCCGCACGCACGCCCGCAACCGATGCTCGGCCTCGGCGCTGCAGATGTGGCGCATCTCGCCGACCACATTGTGCGGTTCTCCTTGGCTGGCATCGAGGCCGTTCGTCGGGAGATGCAAAGGAAAGCAACCTGAGGAATCCATGCCCTCGTGGGTTTTGTGCAGGGAACGGCTTGGGCGCCAACGCAAAAAGCGACTTCCGCATACGCCTACGGGGCTGCGGGTGTGAAATGTTTTCAAGGTGCATTGCGTTTGACTCTTTTGGGCGCGGTGTTGCTGCATTCGGATTTCGATCTCGACGGCCGGCAACCGTGGCCACGCCTGCGGCAATGCCGGTCGATTCCTCGGGCTGACGCGCCCGGGATGCATCCTGCTTTGCGAGGGGCTATGCAAGGAAGAGACATAGAGCAGAATATCCGGAAGCGACAGGGAACGTGCTTTCTTGGAAGGCGTCCTCTTCTGGCAGTGGGCGCTTTGACGTCGTTCCTTCTCGCGTCGTGCGCTACGTTTGCTCCCCCCGAGCGGGGAACGCAAGACCTGCCACTTCCCGAATCGTTCACCCTTTACGGCCCTGCCGTCTCGTTCCCCGAGCGGTGGTGGGAAGGCTTCGGGTCCGAGGAGCTTTGCGGCCTTGTGCAACAGGCCCTCGATGGGAACTTCACGCTGCAACAGGCCGTGGCGCGGCTTCGTCAGGCCGCAGCCGTGGCAAAGCGGGCGGGCGCCGTCCGCCGCCCGGAACTGGATTTCAATGCCGAGGCCTCGGTGACCCGAACGCACAGGGATGCCGGCGAGTCGCCGCCCTTAATGGATACGGCTGCGCAGAAGCTCAATGCGCTGAACACCTTGCTGGGCGGCGCGGGTCCCGGCGCAAATGCCGGCGGCAACGCAGCCGCGTCGACTAGTGCGCTCGGGGCCGCCGCCTCCGCCGTGCAATCCGTGCAGACCCGAGTCCAAGGCCTGGACGCCCTGCTTTCCGCGCCGCCTGCGTCTGAAACCACATTCACGGCGGAGTCGTATTTGCTGGGTCTGACAACGAGCTATGAACTGGACCTGTGGGGGCGTTTGAGCGCGGCGCACCGGTCGGCCCGGCTCGATCTCGAGGCGACGCGCGAGGACCTATACACGGCCATGCAGACCATTGCCGGGCAAGTTGTGCTGACGTGGCTCGACACCCTCGTCGAGAAACAAGGGTTGGGGGTAGTTCGAGACCAACTGGCGACGAATAAGACGAATTTGGAGTTGATCGAGTTGCGGTACCGAAAAGGCATGGCCACCGCGTTGGACGTATTTCAGCAACGCCAAGCCGTGGCCCAGGCGGCGGCGGCGATCCCCCCGCTCGAGGCGCGACTCGAGACGTTGACCCACGAACTGGCCGTGCTTCTGGGCAAGCCGCCCCGGGCCGATCTGGGCCTTGCGGATGGCGCGTTTCCAGAGGCCGGCCCGCTGCCGGCCCAAGGCATTCCTGCGGACCTGCTTGCCCGGCGTCCCGATGTCCGGGCGGCCGGGCTTGACCAGTACTTCAAACGCGAACAAGACGGGACCACAGAACTGATCGGCGACCCACCCTCCGGCTGGAGGCTGGTCAACCAAGGTAAAGAT
>DUZM01000212.1 GCA_013349485.1 Candidatus Hydrogenedentota bacterium
GTACGCCCGCCCTGACGTACGCCAGTTCAATGTCCTTGCCCACCTCAGCCGTACCGTGCGCGTTCGGGGGCACGCCTATCCACACCGCATCCGGCTTCGCCTCCGCAAGCATCGTTCGGTGGTCCGCGTAGACCCGGGCATCCCGGTACATCGGGCCTTCTCGCTTCGCCAACTGCGCCTTCGCCCGCCCCGTGTCCGGATCCGCCACGCCGACCACGCGAACGCCCCCCAGCCGTTCCAGCCGAGACGCATGGTCCCACGGACCCTCGCCGCCCCCAAAATTCACGTCTCCGGCCCCGATAAACCCGATCTTCAGCTCGTCACGCATTAGTTCCGCCTGCCTCGTCCAGCCTTGCCATACCCGTCACCAATATTTGCGCGAAACGCTCTATCAACAAGGATGCTGGAAAGGCAAAATCTCCTAAGCCAACCGCTGTTGCATCAATGGTGTTGTTGCGCGGCACGAGTCGGCAACAGCCCCCCTGTCTTCATGAGTCTAAACGTCCAAGCGCAATATCAACGTGCGCGCCACAAATCCCAAGTTGCGGTAGAGAGAACTCGCAGCTTGATTCCCAAACGCGACGGCAACCGTGATTTGCGAGGCGCCCTTGGCGCGGGCCCACGACACGAACTCCCGACACAAACGCGAACCCGTACCACGGCGTCTCAATTGACGAGCCACAAAGACGCCTTCAAGACGTGCGACAAGCGCCCCCTCGCCGCTACGGGGCCTATCAAACCTCCCGGCGACGTAGCCGGCAAGTTCTCCTTCCGATTCGGCAACCGCCGACAAGGCGGACGCCGGCATCCAGACATTGGGCAATTCCCTTCCCAAACTCATCGGGACTCGTGTCAAATATGGTGCGATCACCAACGAGGCGCGGTTTGCCCGCATTGGGTTGCGCGATGACGGGCAGATCCACACATTTCCTCATGACGGCGACAACTGCGGCGGTTTCGCCGGGATCGAGTTCGCCGCAGTTGGCCCCGAGCGCGGCGACTCCTGCGTCTGCCAAGGCAACCGCGATCTCCTTGGCGGAGTTGCCCATCATCGTGCGGCCGCCGTTCTCGGCAGTCTGAAATGAAAGCGATGCTATCACAGGCAACGGCGCAACGGCCTTACAACCGCCCACGGCGCACAGCGCCTCGCGAAGGTCCAACATAGTCTCGACAATGAACCCGTCCACGCCCCCCTCGAACAGGTACGTCGCTTGCTCTCGGAAGACATCGTAGAGCCGGCTTTCTGAATAGTCGCCGTATGGTTCAAGCATCTGCCCGGTCGAGCTGAGGTCTCCCAATACGTATTGCCCTCCGGTTGCCGCTGACTTGGCTAATCGGGCGCCTGCCAGATTCACTTCTCGCACATCCACGCCTATGCCGTGGGTTTCAATGTTAATCCGGTTCATTGTGAGCGTATTCGTTGTCAAAATCTGGCAGCCGACTGCCGCGTATTCTTTGTGAATGGCAAGAACCGCATCTGGATGAGAAACGCAGTTCTGTCCCCCCATTTCGAGGCCCGCCGCGGCAAGCTGCGTGCCCATTGCGCCGTCAAGGAGAATCAGGGATTCCTGGCGTATGAACTCCGCGAGAGACATCGTTCCCTTCTTTCGCGAACCTACGTGCCTAAAGATAGTCTGCCACTGCCCCGCTGGGCAGCACGCCGCGCGCCAAGGGCCGGGTGCGGGGCGCCACTGGCGGCTTGCCCGCCAGTGCGGAAATCACAGGCTCTGCCGCTCGATCCCTTGACCGTCAGGCCGCCACTGGCGCACGGCCCTACCGTCTTGGCCGTCGGTCCGTTTAGAGCAGCGCGCTCGGGTCAGGAGAGCGGGTTGGCGCAGTCGATGGTTTGGGCGCGGCCGGGGCCGACGCTGATGAGGGCTATCGGAACGTTTAGTAGCTCCTCGATGCGTTCGAAATAGCGTTGCGCGTTTTCGGGCAGTTCGTCCCAGGTGGTGCACGACGTGATGTCCTCGGACCACCCCGCCAGGTCCTCGTAGACGGGCGTGACCTTCGCCAGCGCGGTCACCTGTGTCGGGAAATCCTCCGTCTTGACGCCGTCAATTTCGTAGGCCGTGCAAATTCTAATCGTATCGAATCCCGTCAGCACGTCGGGCTTGGTCAACACGATCCCGGTCGCGCCGTTTATCATGACCGAACGTTTCAGCAGCACGCAATCCAGCCAGCCGCACCGGCGCGGCCTGCCCGTCGTTGCCCCGAACTCCGCCCCGTTTTTCCGCAACCGTTCCCCTGTCTCATCTAAGAGTTCCGTCGGGAACGGCCCCTCGCCGACCCGCGTCGTGTACGCCTTAACAATCCCGATCACGCCGTCGAGGTCTCGGGGTCCGACGCCCGCGCCCGAGCACGCGCCGCCCGCCAGCGTGATCGAACTCGTCACATACGGGTACGTGCCGTGATCAAGGTCGAGCATCGAGCCTTGTGCACCCTCGAACACGACCTGCTTGTCGGCCGCAAGCGCCTCATGCACGATCTTCGCCGCGTCCGCCACGAACGACCGCAACCGATCGGCGTAACCAAGATAGGTCTCGTAAATATCGTCGAACGCCAGCGGCTCTTCATCAAAGATCTCGCGGAGAAGGGCGTTCTTATAGGCCAACACCGACTCGAGTTTGCCCCGAAACAACACCGCGTCCATCACGTCGGCCAGGCGAATGCCGAATCGGTCCGCTTTATCGGCATAGGCCGGGCCGATGCCCCGCCCCGTGGTCCCGATTCGATCCTTCCCGCGAAACCGCTCCTGCGCCTTATCGAGGATTTTGTGATACGGCATGATGAGGTGGGCGTTGTCGGAGATGAATAAGCGGCCCTCAACGGAGTAGCCGGCCTCCCGCAGAGAATCGAGCTCCTCGAGAAGCACGGCAGGGTCAAGTACCGTCCCATTGCCGATTACGCACTGTTTGTCCGCATGCAAGATGCCGCTCGGGATCAGATGCAGGATCGTTTGCCGGCCTTTGACGACCACGGTGTGGCCTGCATTGTTCCCGCCTTGATGGCGGACCACAAGGTCCGCGCCGCCCGTAAGGTAGTCTACGACTTTGCCTTTGCCTTCGTCGCCCCACTGCATGCCGACGATTACGTATGCGGACATCACGTCCTCCCTGCGGCGCTTCATCGCCGCGCACTGCCCCCGCCGCGTACGGATCGAGGTAAGTCGCCGGGCGCCGTGGCGCCGGCACCGTTACGGGCGGGAGCCTTCGCGCCGCTCCACACGCGCGCCGCGCTGGATGCTACTCGGTTTTCAGGTTTTGGGGATCTATGCCCGCGCCTTGGAGGGCCGCCTCCTGGGCTTGTTGAGCGCGCGCCACGTACCCACGCTGCAGCTCCGCAACCGCCTGGGTCAAACGGCTCTCCTCTTCGGCAGTCAGATTGCCCTTGGTTTTGTCGCGCAACACCATCAGCGTGTCAATGAGAAACTTCGCCTGGGCCACATCCACAACCACCCGTTCGGCATCCGCCGGGGCTATCAGCCCCAAACTGAACATGGCCTGCGTCACCAAACTCGACACCAGCGCCGAGAACGACGCTTCAGGAAGCTCATCGGCGGCATCCGCTTTTGGCCCACGCCGCTGTTCTTGCTTCCCGGCCGTCTTCCGCGCCTCGTCTTTCTCGCGCTGAACACGGGATTTCCAGTCCTCGTCGATGATAATCTTCTTGTCTTGGTCCGCCATGATGTTGTGCTCCCTGACCACGCGCGGCTCGAATCAACTCACCGTACAGACAACAAGGAACCAGCCCCCGCAGGCCGGACGCTCGCCGGGGCTGGGTATGCTTCACGGCACCAAAAGAGATGCGGCCTGACGCACGCTACTTGTTCTTGTGGCGGTTTGCGCGGCGCTTCTTTTTCCGTTTATGTTTTGCGATCTTCGCGCGCCGCACTTTTCTTCCACCAGCCATTCACGTCCTCCTCGTTCCAAATCCGTTCGCCGAATCCGCCAGTCCTACCAGCCCGTATCGGCCAGCCATTGCCCATCGGGCATGGCATACTCTACCAAGTCCTCCTTATCGAAATACAACGCGATCTCCCGGGCCGCCGTCGCCTTCGAGTCCGAGGCATGCACAAGGTTGTTCTGCGTATTTAACCCGAGATCGCCCCGAATCGTGCCCACGTCCGCCTCCCGGCAACTCGTAGCACCGTTGAGCTTGCGTACCACCTCGACGGCGTTTTCGCCTTCCCAAACCATCTGAAGGGTCGGCCCCGACGTAATGAACGCGACCAAGTCCTCGTAGAACGGCTTACCCGCGTGTTCCGCATACTGCCGCTCAGCCAGGTCGCGGCGCAGAATCTGCAACTTGAGTCCAACGAGTTTCAGCCCCTTGACCTCGTACCGTCGCACAATCTCACCGCACAGCCGCCGCCCGATCGCATCCGGCTTGATCATCACAAAAGTCCGCTCAATCACGCTCTATACTCGGGCCTCGAAGTTCCTCAACGCCCACACCCCGCCCTCGAACGTGCCATGGGATATGGACGACCCCGTCGAAAGGCATACCTTCCCGGCAAGCCAGCAATGCAGTATACCAAAGGGCCAACCCCCGTGCAACAAAACAGACGCGTTTGCCTTGCGATCCGGCCTGCGCCGCACTAGACTGTGGGACAACGATTTGGCGACACGCCAACAACGACCAGGAGGTATTGCGATGAACAAGATGCTCATCCCGTTCCTAATGGTGGTTCCGAGTGTCTGCCTGCCCGCCACGGGCGCGCAGGCAACCCCCGAAATCGAAGTGGTGGCCGAGGAGGACGTCTACACCTTTGTCAATCCAAACAACGGTTCCGGGCCGCTTTGGTGTTACGGCTCAACGGAGATCGCACGGCTCGGCGACACGGTAGTGGTCAGCCAGATGGAGACAGGCGAAGACGTCCCGCCGTACTCCAACACCCGGTGGCGACTGTTGCGCAGAACCCACGGCGACTGGCGCCTAGTCGCCGAGCCCGAACGGTATCGGCAGCGAGAGGACTGTCCCCTGGCCGTCACCTCCAACAAAGATCTGTTCTTGTACGTGAACGATGCCCAGTATCCCCCGGAACAACGCGGCGGACCGTGTGAACCGCACTTGCTCAAGTTCTCCTTCAACGGCGAGCGCGCGCGCCAGACCAAAATCACGCCGTCGTGGCCGACCGAGCCTGCATTCACCGAGCACTCGTACCGCGGACTCGCCGCCGACCGTGCCAGCAACCATGTCTTGATGCTCAACATTGACAACAAAGAGGGCCGAGGAGCTCCCTTGCGCGCCTGTCTCATGAAAGCATCCGGCAAAGTCGTCGCCAACGGGGCGATCGCCTATCCCATCCGAGCCTGCTATCCGCAGGTGGCCCTTCGCAACCGGGCGGTGCACGTGTTGGCCATATCCGACATTGTCGAACCCATCGAGGCGTGGCGAAAATTCAAGTTCGAGCAAACCGGCCGTTCCTGGGACTTTGTCTTTCGCGTTCTGTACTACACATACACCCCCGACCTCAAGAAGCACGACTTCTTCGAGCCGATCGAGATCGCCAACGTCGACAAAACGGCCGGCTACATCGCCAACTTGGACCTATGGCTCAGCCCCCGAGACGAGGCCTACATCCTCTATTCCGAGCGCGAAGTCGCATCGAAACTCATGCGGGACAAGTTCTTCCCCGACAAATCGGACCGGTCGCTCATCGCCGACCTGCACCTCGCCGTGCTCCAGAACGGCCAAATCGTCTCCCGCCGCGTCTTGATACCCGGCACGGACAAGCGACAATGCGGCTACGGCCGGTTTCACGAGGCCGCGGACGGCACACTCTACGCCCTGCTCCATGTCTCCGGGCAAGATGTGCCCCTCAATCTCATGCAAATCTATCCGCCCCTGGCCGATCCGCCCCTAATTCCGATCCCACTCAAGATGCCCATGGGTTCGTTCTGCTTGGCCAACGTGCGCGCCGGCAACAAACCGTCCGACATCATCGACATGCTCGGCCACACCAAGGGCAATACGCTCGGCTACGCCCAGCTCCGGCTCGAGAAAAAATAATGAAAACGCCGCCGACAACAATCGCCCAAAACTTCATTGCGAGTTTTGTGCCGTCTTCGGCGGCGATTCGCAGCGCGCGCAAGGCAACGTGTCTTCTTGCACCGTCATTGCGAGGAGCGAGTCCCCGAGCGACGCGGCAATCGCTTTTCGCAGTCGCCTCGCCCGTAACGAAAGGAACGGGCTGTCTGAACCTCTCTCGGTGGCGTCAATGAAGAGTGGGCGCCTTTCAACTTCTAGCGGATGCGGAGATAGCCTATGCTGCACCAAATCACAATATCGGGAAGTCAAAGCCTGGCCTTTTGGCCAATACTCATAGCCATGATAAACGCTCATCCCGAAGTCACAGGGCGCTCCGAGGGCGGCGAAAAAGCCGTTATCCGCGTCGGGATAACTGAGGGCGACATCTGCGCCACGGACAACCGTGCCCTTCAAGCCGCAATGGACTACGTCGCGGGCCTCGGCGGCGGCACCGTGCAGATCGCCCCAGGCACATACCCCATGCGAAACGCGCTCACGCTCCGCGACCATGTCCGCGTCGTCGGCGTACCGGGCGAGACGGTATTGGCCATTTGCGACACGGCCCAGTCGCCCCTCGCCAAAGACGGCGACTGCAATCAGCGCGAGATCTCGCTGGCCGATCCCGCCGGGTTCCGCGTAGGCGACGGCGTCGCCGTTTCCGACACCCGCTATGGCGGCGGGTTCTGCGTGACAACCGCTACGTTAACCGGCCTCCGGGACGCGAATGTGTTCGCCATTTCACGGCCGTTGTATCTCGATTATTGCGTTTCGAAATGCGCCACAGCCCGGCTTGTGTTCCCCGGCGTGCGCGGCGACCAGATTACGCACGCCGCCATCGAGGGCCTGACCATCGAAGGCAACCGCGAAAACTCGAGTTGGCTCGATGGATGCCGCGGCGGCGGCATCTATCTGTTCGAATGCAACGATGTCGTCATCCGCAACTGCGTCGTGCGCGGCTACAACGGCGACGGCGTCAGTTTCCAGGTCTCCAGCGACGTCATAGTCGAAGACTGCCGCGTCGAGGGCAACGCCGGATGCGGACTGCATCCCGGCAGCGGCTCGCAACGCCCAATCGTCCGCCACAACCACTCTGTCGGAAACGACGGCGAGGGCATGTTCGTCTGTTGGCGCGTCCAACACGGCCTGTTCGAAGCCAACGAAC
>DUZM01000236.1 GCA_013349485.1 Candidatus Hydrogenedentota bacterium
ACTTCGCCGCCGACTTGCCGAGGCGGTCGATGCGGAACGCATCGATCAGTTCGGCGCGCGCATACACTTCGCGGTCTTCGGCGGGCGTCCAGCCGAGCAACGCCACATAGTTTACTAGCGCTTCCGGAAGGTAGCCGTCGTCCCGCCAATCGAGCACGTTCGCGCCGCGATCGCGTTTGCTGTACTTTTTGCCGCGTTCGTCGAGCACCATGGGCAAATGGGCGAATTGCGGCAGATCGTAGCCGAGGGCGTTAAACAGCATAACGTGTCGCGCGGCGTTCGTCAGATGGTCGTCGCCGCGGATCACGTGCGTGATTCCCATCGAGCCGTCGTCAACCACCACGGCGAGATGAAACACCGCGTCGCCGTTGGGTTTCTGAATGATGAAGTCGTCGAACTCGGCGTTGTCCGTCCGAACAACGCCCTGGACGAGGTCGTGCACCTCGGTGCGCCCCTCAGGGACCTTGAACCGGACGGCATACGGCGCGTCGCCTTTCGCGGCGACGTCGGCGGCCGCGAGATTTCGGCACTTGCCGCTGTATTTCAGTGGGCCTTTCGCCGCGCGGGCCTTCTCGCGTTCGGCGTCGAGTTCTTCTCTCGTGCAGAAACACTTGTACGCCTTGCCTTCGTCAAGGAGCCGGGTCACGGCGCTTCTGTACAGGTCGCGTCGCTGCGATTGCCGGTACGGGCCGTAGTCCCCTTTCTCGGGTTCGCCGCCGAACGGGGGCCCTTCATCCCAGTCGATACCGAGCCATTTGAATCCTGCGCACATGGCCGCGACATAGGCTTCGTCGGTTCGTTCAGCGTCCGTATCTTCGAGCCGCAGAATGAACGTGCCGCCGGTGTGCCGCGCAAACAGCCAGTTGAACAGCGCCGTCTTCGCGGTCCCGATATGCAGAAACCCCGACGGCGCCGGGGCAATCCGAACACGCACCATACTCATCCGTGAATCCGTTTCCTCCGATTTAGTGGCCAGAGAAGCCATTCTTGTGAAACATGCAAAGGATACACTGTTCCGAGGCTTGGTTGCGAACTTGGACCTCCGGGAGGCAAGTGGAATATGTTAAGATAGCGGGCAACGGGGTGAGCGCGTCTGCTTAGAAGGATCTCCTTCTGGCAAGGAGGAGTCATGGCATTGCTGCAAAACGCAGTGAACTCAAAGGCGGAGAAGCCAAGAGTCTACCTCGAGACATCAGTGGTGAGTTACCTGACGGCTCGGGCCTCGCGTGACCTGGTCGTCGCCGCGCATCAGCAGATCACGCAAGAATGGTGGGAACGTGAAAGAACACACTATGTTCTTTTTGTTTCCGACTTGGTGCACGTTGAGGCAGGGCAAGGAAATCCGGATGCGGCCCAACGCCGTCTCGCACTCCTCGAGCCCCTGGCCGTTCTGGAAGAATCGGAGGAGATCCGCGAACTCGCGGAGTTGTATGCCAAAGAGATCCCGCTGCCGCGAAGGGCCGCTGCCGATGCGCTGCACATGGCCCTGGCGGCTTGGCATGAAATGGATTACCTGTTAACATGGACCTGTCAGCACATCGCCAACGGATTCGTGCGACGCCGGCTCGAGGAAATCGACCGCACTGCCGCAATTACATCTCCGACGATTTGCACTCCGGAGGAACTACTGTATGGAAACCAAAACATGGACTGATCCTATCGTCGAAGAAATTCGCGCAATTCGTGAGGAATTGTTCCGGGAAGCGAACTACGACTTAAGACAACTGCATGAACGGCTCATGCAGAGCCAAAAGCGGCATGGTCCCCGGCTTTTCCGAAAGGACCAAACAGGAAACGTTGAAGGCGAAAAATGAAGGAGCGGCCCAGTCTCTGAAACGACGGCGGGGCGTCTTGTCGCTCTTCGTTTCGTTCATTTGCTTCGGTGCTGCTTCTGGATTCTCGCCCAGGTGTCGCGCAAGGTCACCGTTCGGTTGAAGACGAGTCTATCGGGGGTCGAAACGGGGTCGACGCAGAAGTAGCCGAGCCGTTCAAACTGGTATTGGGTCCCGGGCACGGCGCCGGCCAGGCTGGGCTCGACCCAACACGATCCCAACACCTCGAGCGAGTTCGGGTTGAGGTAGTTCCGCCAATCGTCGCCTTCCTCGAGGACCATCGGGTTCTCTTTGGTGAATAGGTGGTCGTACAGGCGCACCTCGGCTTCGAGCGCGTGCGCCGCCGAAACCCAATGCAGCGTCGCCTTGACTTTCCGGCCGTCGGGGGGATTGTCTCCGCCCCGCGTCTCGGGGTCGTACGTGCAGCGTAGTTCGACGACGTTGCCGTCATCGTCCTTGACAACGTCCTTGCACGTGATGAAATAGCCATACCGCAGCCGGACCTCGCGGCCGGGCGCCAGCCGGTAGAACTTCTTCGGCGGGTCTTCCATAAAATCCTCTTGTTCGATGTATAGGACGCGCGAGAACGGCACCTTGCGCGTTCCGGCGCCCGGATCTTCGGGGTTGTTGACGGCGTCCATCTCCTCGACAAGATCCTCGGGGTAGTTCTCGATAACGACCCGCAAGGGACGGAGCACGGCCATGACGCGCGGCGCTCGCTTGTTGAGATCCTCGCGGAGACAGTGCTCGAGTTGGCCCACCTCGTTGACGCCGTCAGCCTTGGCCAAGCCGATGCGCCGGCAGAAGTCCCGGATCGATTCCGGCGTGAAACCCCGGCGTCTCAGCCCTGAAATGGTCGGCATACGCGGGTCGTCCCAGCCGTGCACGTGCCCTTCCTCGACCAACGCGATCAGTTTCCGCTTACTCAACACCGTATACGTAAGGTTGAGCCGTGCAAACTCGATTTGCTGTGGATGGTAGACGCCGAGTTGGTCGAGGAACCAGTCGTAGAGCGGCCGATGGACCTCGAACTCGAGCGAACAAAGCGAATGGGTCACCTTCTCGATTGAGTCCTCGAGGCCGTGCGCCCAATCGTAAGTCGGATAGATGCACCATTTATCGCCGCTGCGGTGATGCGACGCCTTGAGAATGCGGTACATGACGGGGTCGCGCAGCAACATGTTCGGCGACGCCATATCGATCTTGGCGCGCAGCGTCCGCGCCCCGTCGTCGAATTCGCCGGCCCGCATCCGCTCGAACAACTCGAGGTTCTCCTCGACGGATCGGTTCCGGTAGGGGCTCTCCTTGCCGGGCTGGGTCACCGTGCCGCGATAGTCACGGAACTCGTCGGCCGACAGGTCGCACACGTACGCCTTCTCGGCCTTGATGAGTTGGACGGCCCAGGCGTACATCTGCTCGAAATAGTCCGAAGCGTAATAGAGGTGCTCGCCCCAATCATAGCCCAGCCACCGCACGTCCTCGGTGATGGACTCGACGTATTCCTCTTCCTCGGTGCTCGGGTTCGTATCGTCCATGCGGAGATGGCATACGCCGCCGTATTCCTGCGCGATGCCGAAATCGACCGAGATGGCCTTCGCGTGGCCAATGTGCAGATACCCATTCGGTTCCGGCGGGAACCGCGTAACCACGCGGCCATCCCACTTATTCGTACGAATATCTTCCTCGACAATGGCCCGAATAAAGTCAAGTCCCGGACCCCGGCGTTCCTCGTTCATGGTTCAGTTTTCCTCATGTCCAGCCCCTCAAAAAACAGGCTTATCCGTTATGTGAGCGCAGAGAATACACCTTTCCGCACCCACCGTGCACGTTTTTCCCGACCGCCCTTTTCGCCTGGAACGCAACACCTTAGTGCGAAGCCCCACAGCCAGGGTTGGCCAGGCAAGAGAGAAGCGCTTGCGTCCGTCGTAGCATTTGTGTCCCGCCCGCACGTATCGTCATTGCACGTCGCGTTCCTGGGCAGTATGATCAGATTCAGGCTAGCGAATGCGTGTGCCTGGTGCTGAGACGAGCCAACTGAAACGACAGTGTCAAGAGCCAGCTGGGGAGCTACACATGTCTGGACGCAAGCTCTTACTTCTGATCGCCGCTGTCATCGCGACGCTGCAGTGCCGCGGCGAGTCGCCTCAGGAAGTGCTTTTGCGGTTCTCTCCTGAAGTCGGGCGTACTTATTCCTATGCCTTTTCAATCAATCTGGACAAGCTCACATACAACCGACTGTCAAATGAGAACGTTCAGGCTGTTTTTTGCGTGAAAGTTCTTGAGAAGGAGAAAGACACGTATCGTACCCAGTGGAACGTTACTATCGGCGACCACAATCTAAGCAAGCCTATTTTGGACCAAATGGAGGACAAGGTTTCCGAGTCCAAGGTTCTCCTCATATCTGACAGGTACGTTCTCGACAAAGAGGACGAGCAAAACCTCAGTTTCCCGGATCTGCCCCAAAGAGAGGGCGCAGAATGGCGCGGGAAATGCCGCTTCAGGTTCGGGGACTTGTTGACGCGCGATTATCCTTTGATTGACGTAGACTACAAGCTTGCCCAGATCTCGCAAGGCAAGGATCGGCCGACGTGCACCATTGTATGTGTCCCTGTGGCCAAGACAGTCGAGGTGCCTTTTCAAATGGGCCAGCTCGGCATACGGCTCGATCAAGACGCCCGCGTGTCCGCAGTCGCGGACGGTTCCGGGGCCGCAGGCATAATCCAAGCTGGCGACGTCTTAATAGGCATAAACGGGGTGCGAGCCAAGACACGCCGGGATCGCAGCCACCTTGCACAGCGCTTTGTCGAATCACCAGGCGATGTCGAGGCTGAGATTATTCTGACAATCCTGAGAAACGGCGAAGAGCGCGACTTCGTCGTCTCCAAATCGCTCGTCACGCTGGGCACTATCCGCGTCAAAATCGAGAAGCTCGTGCGAACCGTGGTCTTTGACACGGAGGAAGGTATTGTTCGCTCCGACCAAGGCGCCGCGACATACGCCATGACGTACCACTTCCTTGAGAACATGCCGTTTCTGGACGACTTCACTGGACGGATGTCCCAAGCGATTAACACCCAACGGGAAGTGCCGCCCCGCATCTACAACTACGAGTGGGAAATGACGCTGCTTCAGAGGCCGGAATCCTAAACCGCGTGGACTGCGCCAGTTCGGTGTGTGCTGCGTGCCGAGGCCGTGCCAGAGGGTTTCCCCGAAGCGGGCGTCTCTAACGCGTCGGGACTATGCGGGAGAGACCATCGCGCCTTTCTGCTTGTTGATATTCCCGCGCTTCGTGATTACCATTATCTGCGGAGGGTGACGGCAATGAGTATAAAGGTTCAAGTCAATCGCCAACGGATAGCCGAGTTCTGCTTGAAGCACCACATCCGCAAACTGGCCTTCTTCGGTTCAGTGTTGCGCGATGATTTCGGCCCAGAAAGCGATGTGGACGTACTCGTCGAGTTCGAGCCCGGGCACGTCCCACGATTAGCTTTCTTTTCCATGGAGAACGAGCTGTCGGCGCTCCTCAAGCTGAAGGTGGATTTCAAAACTCCCGCGTTCATCAGCAAGTACTTCAGGGACACGGTGTTGAAAGAAGCGGAAGTGCTGTATACTGCAGCGTGACGCTTGGCGGTTGTTCGTGTTACCGTCCAAGTTAGGTGAATGGCAGGGTCAAGGAGAAGGCTGATGCCTTATCACGGACATGTCGAGAACGGCGTTATCGTGCTTGATGACGCGCAACTGTTGCCCGAGGGGACGGAAGTCGTTGTGGAACCGCTTGAATCCGCTGCCGCAGCCGAGGGCTCGACGCCGTTCCGAGGAACAACGTATCGGTTTGATGCGCCGTTCGCCCCAGCGGTCCCGCCAGAGGATTGGGACGCTTGTCGATGATATTGCTGGATACGCACATCTGGGTGTGGTGGGTACAGGGCGATCCGCTGTTGGGCGAAGGAGGGCTCGCCGCTTTGGACAGGCAGGCGAGCGAAGGCATTGGAGTGAGCGTCTTCTCATGCTGGGAAGTTGCCATGCTCCATGCGCGCGGCAGGTTAACGTTGCCTTGTTCATTGGACGAATGGATTAAGGCGGCGCTTGTCTATCCAGGTGTGGAATTGGTCAATCTTACCGCGCAAATCGCCATTGAATCGTGCCGTCTTCCCGGTGAATTTCACCGTGATCCCGCCGACAGAATCCTTGTCGCTACGGCCCGGGGCCTCAGTTGCCGCTTCGTCACTGCTGACGAGAAGATCCTCGCCTATCCCCATGTCAGGGCGCTGCATCCCGAGGGGCTGGCCCTCGCCTGAGGCCGAATGCCATAAGTCTACGCTGCCCTTCTACGCGTCGTTTGACGCGGCACATTTTTCCTGCGCATTTGGGTGTCGGCGACGTGTTATAAGTAGAATGGATTTGCAGGACCTGGTTTCTGCAACGGAGCTGTGAAATGCCTGCGACGGACGGGGTTCTATTGGCCAAGTGGGTCGAAGAACGCGACGCGAAAGCGTTCAAGGAGATCGCGTCGCGGCACGCGGGCATGGTCTATGCCACGTGCCGGCGCATCCTGGGCGACGCTGCCGAGGCCGAAGACGCGGCGCAGGAGTGCTTCGAGGCGCTCGCCCGCACAGTAAAACCGCCCAAAGGGCATCTGGGCGCGTGGTTGCACCGGGTAGCCACAAACCGCGCGCTTGATCACATTCGAGCCACCAAACGGCGCCAGCATCGCGAAACGGCATTCGCCGCGCAGAACGGCCACTCTGCGGAGGTTAGACAGGACGACGTATACGAATACGTGGACGCAACCATTGCGGAACTGCCCGAGAGACTCCGCTCCGCCGTCGTAGCGCATTTCCTCGAGGACGAATCTTACGCCGCCATTGCCCGCAGACTCGATATCTCGCCGAGAACCGTCTCACGCCGGGTAGACGACGCCATCGAGCGGATCCGCAAGAAGCTTCGGAGGCGCGGTATAGCCATCGGCGTCGCCTCGCTGGCCGCGCTGTTGGCGCCACGCGGCGCCGAAGCCGTTCCCCCGACGCTTGTCGCCACCCTCGGTAAACTCGCTTTGTCCGGCGGGGCCAGTGCCGGCGCAGGAGGTGGCGTTGCTTCTGGCATGTCGTTGGCAACGATTCTGGGAGGATTCTTGATTATGAAAAAGGCAACCATTGGGATCGCAGCGGTGCTGCTCGCCGTGTTGGCTGTCTGGGGCGTTCAGAAGGCCATGGCGCCCGAGGAACCGGTCCGACCTCTGGTGAAGACTACCACGGCTGAGCTTCAAGGGACGTTGGTACAATCCGAGGCCGCCGAGGAAA
>DUZM01000162.1 GCA_013349485.1 Candidatus Hydrogenedentota bacterium
ACACGGATCTCGATATCGGTCGGGTTCGTCGCCGTGAGCATATACGTGACGATCGGCATAATCGTCGGCGCAATCGCGGGATACTACGGCGGCTGGGTGGACGTTTGGGCACAACGGCTCATCGAGGTCATGATGTGCTTCCCGGTGTTCTTCTTGGTGTTAGCCCTGATCGCCTTCCTACCACCCAGCATCTATAACATCATGGTGGTGATAGGCATCACGGGCTGGACGGGCGTGGCGCGGCTGATTCGTGGCGAGTTTCTCAAGTTGCGCGAAGGCGATTTCGCGGTGGCCGCACGCGCCACGGGGCTGAGCAGCCGACGTGTCATGTTCCGCCATTTGCTGCCCAACGCGTTGGCGCCCGTGTTGGTGAGCGCAACGTTTGGCGTTGCCGGGGCGATTCTGACGGAATCCGGGCTGAGTTTTCTGGGATTCGGCGTCCAACCGCCTACAGCGAGTTGGGGCGAGTTGCTCAACCAATCGCAGCGCCTGGCGGCCAGTGGGATTTGGTGGCTGGTGGTGTTTCCGGGGCTAGCTATTTTCTTGACGGTGACCGCGTTCAATCTCGTGGGCGAGGGGCTGCGCGATGCGATGGATCCGAGGTTGAGGCAGTGATTCCCGGGGATTGGCAATAAGGGTGCGGACTATGGGCGTAATAAAGAAGACGCCACGGACAAAAGCCGAAAGCAGCGACTTTCCCGTCATTGCGAGCGACCAAAGGGAGCGCGGCAATCACTTCTGCCACAAGCTCTTGGCAGATGTGGTTGCTCCGTCGAGGACTCCTCGCAAGGACCCTTTGGGAGACTTTTGCCGGAGACGTCAAAGAAGGTTGTCCGGAAAACCATCATGAAACCCGGCCTTAGTATCAGGAATCTTAAGACGCATTTCTTTACCGACGCAGGCGTAGCGTTGGCGGTGGACGGGGTATCGTTGGACATTCCGGCAGGTAAAACGGTGGCGCTGGTCGGGGAGAGTGGCTGCGGCAAAAGCGTCACGGCGCTGTCGATTCTGCGGCTCGTGCCCGATCCGCCGGGCCGCATTGTAGCCGGCGAGATCCTCCTCGACGGCAAGAATCTCATCGAGTTGTCTGAGCGGGAAATGCGCGATGTCCGCGGCAACGCCATCTCCATGATTTTCCAGGAGCCGATGACGTCTCTGAACCCGGTATTCCGTGTGGGGAACCAGATTGCGGCAGCCATACGGCTTCACCGGGGCGTTGCGCGTCAAGAGGCCCGTGATCAAACCGTCGAACTCTTCAGGAAAGTCGGCATCCCGAGTCCCGAACAACGGGTAGACGATTATCCGCACCAAATGTCGGGCGGGATGCGACAGCGAGCCATGATCGCTATGGCGCTGGCCTGCGACCCTTCGCTTCTGATTGCCGACGAGCCGACCACGGCGCTGGATGTGACGATTCAGGCGCAGATACTCGAGTTGCTCGCCGCGCTCCAAGCCGATACGGGGATGGCGATTTTATTGATCACGCATGATCTCGGGATCGTGGCCGATGTGGCCCACGAGGTAGCCATTATGTACGCGGGCAAGATCGTTGAGCAGGCGCCGGTACGCGCGTTATTCGCTGCGCCCGAGCATCCGTATACAACGTGCTTGTTCAAATCCTTGCCCAAAGTGAGCGAGAAACGCCAGCGATTGTACGCGATCAAGGGCAACGTGCCCAACGCAACCGATTTCCCCCCGGGATGCCGGTTCCACCCGCGTTGTCCGCACGCAATGGACGTGTGCGAGCACGACGAGCCACGCTCGGGACCCCCGGGCGAGGATCACACTGTAGCGTGTTGGCTCTACGACGAAGAGACCATGGCCTCCCGAGGCCGGCCGGTTGGCTTGCCTGAACACAATGAGGACGATCCGCCGTGAGCAGTGACGCGGAAAATAGCACGTTGCTGGACGTAAAGGATCTCGTGAAACACTTCCCGGTGCGGAGAGGGGTGTTCTCGCGAGTAACGGGGGCCGTACATGCCGTCGACGGCGTTTCGTTCACGATTCCGCGGGGCGAAACGCTCAGTCTTGTCGGCGAAAGCGGCAGCGGCAAGACGACGGCAGGCCGGGCAATTCTGCGACTGATCGAGCCTACGTCGGGGACGGTCATTTTCGACGGCGTGGATGTGTGCGGTCTCGGTAAAGGCGAACTGCGCGCCTTGCGCAAGCGGATGCAACCGATCTTTCAGGATCCCTACGGGTCGCTCAACCCGCGGATGACGGTTCACTCAGTTCTAGCGGAGGCGCTGCGCGCGCACGGCATCGTGCCTCGTGGGCAGCGCAGAGGGCGTGTTCTTGAATTGCTGGATTTGGTAGGCCTGCCGCCGGAAAGCGCCGATCGGTATCCCAATGAGTTCAGCGGCGGACAACGGCAACGGATCGGCATCGCCCGCGCGCTGGCCGTCGAACCGGAGCTTGTCGTGGCGGATGAGCCGATCTCGGCGCTGGACGTCTCGATTCAGGCGCAAATCCTCAACCTGCTCCACGATCTCCAGCAGAAACTCGGCCTCACGTACCTGTTCATCGGGCATGACCTGAGCGTGATTCGCCACATCGCCGATCAGGTGGCCGTGATGTACCTGGGCCGCATCGTCGAGTTGGGTTCTGTTGCAGACGTATTCGAGCGGCACGTGCATCCGTACACTAAGGCGCTACTATCGGCCGTGCCCGTGCCCGATCCCGAGTCGAAGCGACGCCGGATTGTGCTCGAGGGCGACGTGCCCAGCCCCATCAATCCGCCGCCCGGCTGCCCGTTCCATCCGCGCTGTCCCGACGCGCAACCGTCCTGCGCCCTAACCGAACAGCGCCTTGTCGAAGTCGCCCCGGGACACCGCGCCGCCTGTCACATCCACGTGCCTGCGCAAGAGTAGGCCCAAGCCGCTGGGCGGGGTAATCTGGGCACCCGGTTAGGTTAGAACCCTTCAGTGGATTCGAAAATCCCGACGCGTAACCCTTTTGCGGTGTACATATCTCTACCCTCAACGGAGACGGCACCGTCGGCCACGGCCAGAACAAGTTCGGCCGGCAGGCCAAGCGATAATGCTCTGAGTCCGCTCGGCTCAGCACAACAGCTGTTTTTTCATGCCACGAGCCCCGTTGTCACCCTGCGCCTTACCTGGGGGCACTCAGCCGCACTTCGCCGAACATGGTCACTTCTTCGGGCATGAACTCGATGGCTTCCGAGGTCCAGGTTAGTGACCCCCCATCTCCCCCCAAAACCCGGATTTCCACTGAGGCCCTTGTAGCGGGCACTTGGTCCGCCAAGGCAAACGTCCCATGGCCGTCGGTGCGTGTTTCCAGGCTGAACACGGGGCCTTCTGCACAACACACAGCGATGCCTACGAGTGTGTACGCCGCGGGTCTTCCGTCCGGGAGTAGGACCGTTGCTTCGAGGCCGCTGGCCCGAAACATGACTAGCGTTTCCTCGGGGAAAACTTCGCCAGGCGCGCCTACTACGGGAGTCGAATCCGTCGCAAGATAACCGGCATGTGAGCGTAGCTCTATCCACGAATTAAGCCCGGGAGGGAATCCAGACCACGAAAACCGCCCGTCCTCATCTGTGGCGTGTCTCAACCCTCCGGACCCCTCGGAGTGGACACTGGCGGGCACCCCAGCCAGAGCGTTCCCTGCCCTGTCCACGGCACGTACCGAAAGCGTGACCGGGTCGGGCATGACCAAGTCGACCACCTTCTCCTCTCCGCCGCCAACACGAACTTCCTTTCCATACTGGGCAACCCATTCATCTGGGTCGGACCAATCCTCGGGCTCGCCCAACAGGTATCCTGGGCAAATCACGTAGTTGCCCGGTTCTGCCAGACGCAACGCGTACGAACCGTCCGCCTCAGTCACGCAGTACCCCGCCACCCGGAAATCTTTCATATGGGCCACGGCAACGTAGCGCAGGGGTTGGCCGGAGACAACGCCCGATACCAACCCGCGTACTGTGATTGGGGCGCCCAAGGCAACGTCCCACACTAGTGGCGTCCCCGGTTCCGGCAAGAGACTCCGTTGCGCCGTCATGACTGAGCCCCGGGCGTCCGCGACCCTTGCCTGGTAACGGTTTCCTGAAACGACCCCGGCAATCTCATATCGTCCGTCGACCTCGGACACGCCAATGAGTTCCGGCGCAACATTGTAATTCACCGGCATCCCGGGCGACACCGGCGCCAATTGGACGTAGAAGCCGGCGGCAGGCGATCCGTCACGCCAGGTGATACGCCCCGTCAATGCGACTGTTTCACCCATGCGTAACTCGAGGAATTCCCCACTGGACAAGGAGATTTCGGGAAAGGTCGCCGTCCCGTATCGTGGCGAAGACGCCAACAACATGGCGAGGGTCGCATTCTCATAGAAGGAAAGAACAAAAACTCCGTCGGTGTCCGTGTAGGCGGTGGGCGTCTGCGGCTTGACCCGCGAAAGCGATCGGCCCGGCTCGTCGGCATAGCCGACCATGGCCGCTTGGATTCTCGCGTCAGTCACCGGTGCATCCTGCGCCGTGAGCAGCCTGCCGATCAGCGTCGCGCCCGGAGGCAGGATGAAGTCCACCCCCGTCAGACGGCTCCCCGGACGGATTTCCACGTCTTCAGAAGCGGGGCCGTAATCCACCGCGCTTACGGTGATATGGGCCGTCCCCTCGAAGCGGATATCGGCGATCTCATAGCGCCCATCCCCGTCCGTGACGGCCTCGAAGGCGCGCTCACCCTCTTGTAGTGCAAAGCCGTACAGGAGCGGCTCGTTACTCCAGTCGACGCCTGCGGCCAAGGCGGTTAGACGGGCGCCCGGAATAGGGAGTCCTTGCTGATTCACAACCGTTCCCGATACCGAACCGTATTCCTGAGGCCCCGCTATCTCACCCTTGCGGAGGCGCTTCGGCTTCTCAGTCCTTTCGGAACGCACTTCTCGATCGTCTTTCTGCGCCGTCGTTATGCCCGGGGCGTTTCCCTCGCCGCTCACAGCCGCCGCCCGCTCTTCACGCTGTGCCTCATCCAGGTTCGGCCCGCCTGCGTTGGAATGCGGTTCCTGCGTGGTTCGAGAAAGGGAGCTTTCCTTCGAGACTATCCAACGGACTTTGCCCGCCGGACTGTCTGACTGGAATCTGCCGCGACTTCTCAGCCCAAGATACAGCCCGGCGCAGATCGCGACCGCTATTGCACACACAACCACCGTTTTCAGTTTCATTGCAGCAAGGCTTCCTATGACTGTTGCGTTTGCTGCCAAGGCCGACTCCGCACTGGATGCGCCGGAGACCGCCAGTTTTCCCAGCGCGGCCATGAGCGACGCCGGAGCCGCGGCCGCCTCAGCGATGTTTGCGGCCATCATGGCGGCCAGACAGGACGCTGTAACTGCTACGCCACGCTTTCTCAAGGATTTGCGGATGAGCGCGATGCCTCGATCTATTCGATACGCGACCGTCCGCGGAGAAACGTTCAGTGTTCGCGCTATGGATGCGAGCGACTCGGTCTCGAGGAAATGTGCGACCATGGGTACTCGAAGTTTTTCGGGCAGTGCCGCCATGGCTTCGTCCACGTACGCATATACGTCGCCCCACTCGGGTTCGGCGTGTGCCTCGCGCCCGGCGGCAAACCGCCCTTCACGCTCCCGTCGCCGCGTCTCGGAACGAATCCGCTTGAGGGAAAGATTGGTCGCTACACGGTGCAACCACGGCCCAAGATACGGCCCCGGCGCACGTTTTACCTGCGCAAGTGCCTCGAAACAGTCCTGGGCGACATCCTCGGCCTCGGCTGCGCTTCCCAAAATGCGCCGACACGTGGCATAGACCATACCCGAATGGCGAACGAAGATCTCCCTAAACGCTCGCGCCTCGCGCCGGGTGATCCAGCGCTCGAGAACATATTTGTCCGTGTCGCTCATGGCACAGCCATTCACACAGGTACCCCCAATCATTCTACTCTTAGATCCCCGCCCACGGCCAAAAGCGCAAGAAAAGGCGGCGACGTGACGCGAGTACGATGGTCGAGGTCGCCCCGGGATACCGCGCCGCGTGCCACATCCACGCGCCGGAGGAGACGGATGATCGGCCCGTCTGAGAGGCGCTCGCCGCTCGTCAAGCCGCGTTTCCGGTCGATCGTGTCCAGACGAGAGCGAGACGAGCAACTTGCGAGCCGACTTCGAGTCAGCTTGGATTCCTTGTTGGCCCGGCTACTCTGATTTCGTTCCTACCCAACCGACGCCGGCGCCCGCTTTGTGCCTTACCCGATCAATGAGTTGGCCTGCGTGATGCTGAATATGCCTAATGTTGTAGAACTGGAGTTCCAGCTTGCCGAAAGGCAGCCACGAAAACCCAGACTCGGCCTCGAGATCCAGCGATGGCACTCTCTCTTCCACCTGGTTCCGGCATTCGGCGAGATACGAAAGAACGTCTTCCTTACTGTAAGCCTCTTCGATCCTGGGCTCCTTGTGAGGAGGCCAGGGGAGTGAGCCCATGAACTGGTATTCGTCTCGATGCTTGGTCCACGGCACAAAGTCCTCCTCGCGATCCTGCAAATACAAGTGGGTATAGAACAGGGCATGATAAGCAATATGCCAGAACCTGTTCTTATGTTCCTCGTCGTTCCAGACATCGTCCGGACAGCCCACGATTGCCCCCTTCAGCATATCGAGGGACGCGTGATATTGGGACGTGATGACTTTCTCAATGTCCATTTCTCCTCCGCTGGTCTGACGCGACGTTCTTACTTGTTCTCCGCCACGAAGGCGTCAGTCTTCTCCTTGCACTCCGTGCATTTTGCCAAAGCGGTTTCGTTGTCCAATGCCTCGAAGGCCTCAGCGATGTCGCGGCCAAGCGGATTGACAACGGTTTCGCGGAATGCAATGGCGACATCGGGCTTCTTCGTGGCGACCATTGCGTCGAGGTCGCGCAGGCTCTTCTGAACCGCGATGAGCATGCGGTGTGCCTTGTCAAACGGATCGTCGCCTTCATGCGGGCGTCTTTCGTTGATGGGCGGAAGCTTCGGGAAGAGGGCGTGGGGGAGCGCCTGGTACCAGAATGCCGTGCTCGAGTAGTCGTTGGCGTAGTTGTTCGCATGTCCATGTTCGATCGTGACGCGGATCGACTTCTGGAACCGGATG
>DUZM01000278.1 GCA_013349485.1 Candidatus Hydrogenedentota bacterium
CATCTCGGATACAGCGAGAACGACTACCCCGTGGCCATCCAGGCCAGCCGAGAAGTGCTGGCCCTGCCGATATACCCCGAACTCACCTGCGAGCAGCAGGACGAAGTCGTCGCCGCACTCAAAGAACACGTCGCGGCTTTGCCGCGAATTTAGAAACGAAAACTGAGAAACAAGAGGGCAGCGTTAACGGGATCGGAAGGGACGTGCACGCTTAGGTCCTTTTCGTCCTTTGCGACTCTACCTCTCGCACGAGGCTGCCACGGGTTGTCATGAGCGCCCGAACCGG
Organism: Candidatus Hydrogenedentota bacterium; assembly: GCA_013349485.1. Classification (GTDB taxonomy): domain Bacteria; phylum Hydrogenedentota; class Hydrogenedentia; order Hydrogenedentales; family SLHB01; genus DUZN01. The sequence goes on from DUZM01000278.1 coordinate 287, forward strand.
CCGGACCTCTTACGCCGTTGGCGCCTAGACAGCCTGTTGTTTGGGCCAAGCAACGTACAGCGAACTGAGATGACCGGGGCAAGAGGATGGTGAGGTCTGCCGACAATCAGGTACTCCGTCATTGCGCGGAGCTGAACCGCTGCAACCAGCGGGGCGGGCGAATGTTGTCGATTCTGGACCTGCTCGATGCGGGGACGCTGGATATCGACGTGGCCGCGTATTTGATGGCGCGGGTAAGTCGGGGCGTGTCGTTCATGGTCGGCGCATCCCCGGGGGGTGCGGGCAAGACAACCGTCATGTGCGCGCTGCTCAATTTGGTTCCTGCGACCGTAGAACTCGTGGCCGCGACGCCGGCGGCTGTCCGGGGTGTGGACAGCGGGCCGAAGCGGTGCTACGTGTGCCACGAGATTGGCGCGGGGCCGTATTTCGCTTACCTTTGGGGCGGCGATCTGCGCGCCTATTGCGCCTTGCCGACAAAGGGCCATATGCTGGCGACAAACTTGCACGCGGATGATCTCGACGAGGCCCACGCGCAGGTTTGCCTCGATAACGGCGTTCCGTCGGCCCATTTCAACCGCTTCGAACTGCTGGTGTTTCTGCGGGTAAAACGGGGCGTTACGGGGACTCGGCGGCTCGTCGAGAAGGTGTACGCGATAGGTGATTCGGGTTCACACGAGGTCGCATTCGACGCACGGGATGGCTACGAGAGGTGCCTCCTCGGCGCAGGCACTGAATGGCTTGCCCAATGCCGCGGGTTCCTGGAGTCGCTTCTCCCGACGAACGTGCGCACCGTCGAAGACGTCCGCGCTGCCGTGGTCCAGTTCTTGACAGCATATGATTGAATAGGCTCGGGAACCTTCCCAATCGACCTTTTCTGGCTCCCGGCTGGCCGCAAGAACGGGGTCGGTCCCGCGCAGAACAGGAACGGTCCCCGGCTCGCTTCGCTGGGGGGAGCGCAAAACAGGGACAGTCCCGGCTCGCTTCGCTCGCTTGGGACAGTCCCTGTTTTGCTTAGAGGACGAGTTCGCTGGCGGCGGCGGTGGCGTGGTTTGTGACTACGGCCGAGGCGACTTCACGATCTTCGAGAGGGGCCTGGCGGCCGGAGACGCGGGTGTACTCAGGAGAAGCGAGCCGTTGCCGAACGGCTTCGGCCACGGTGGGCGCGTCTTGGGTATTGCACAGCGCCAGAACCGTCCCGGCGATGCCGGCGCCGGTGAGACATGCGCCCAACGCGCCGGCCTGGATGGCCGCGTCCACCAGGACATCGAGTGGGGGACTGCTTGCGCCGTAAGCGCCGGGTATCTGAGCGATCGGCACGTTGCGTTCGACGAACGCATCGAGCGCGGCGTCGCTGACGTCATACACAAACGCCGAACCATCCGGAGCAACCACGCGATCTCCGTCATGGCCGATCGTCATGAGCGTACCTGCCATTTCAATGTCGCCGACAGTCAAGGCTTCTGGAAATACCCGTGCCCGTTCGGATTCGGCGATACCGAACAGGAGCGGCCCGCGTAACGCAATGGTCTTCGGGCGCTGGTCTTCCGAGACGGCCCCGAAGTAACGCTCGTAGGCTTCGTCAAAGCTGGGCAATTCGTAACGCCGGCGAAGCTCGGAAAGGGAAATTGTCTCGGGAACTGCCCGCAACAGGCCCAGAATCGCGCGGTTGCCGCCGACCTCCGCGAAGAAATCTGGAGACAGGTTCGACAGGCGAATCGCTTTGCCGACGAGCCGTTCGGGCCAACCGAGTGCGCGCATCTGGTGGCGCAGTACATCGAGGGCGAGCGAATAGGCGAATCGGTTGCGGTTATACGCGAGCGCAGCGGCGCCGCTGAGGCTGCGGCTCGTGTACGAGTTGACGACGAGGACTTCGAGATCCTCGGGGAAAGTCAGTCTGCGCGCCGTGGACGTATCAAGCTGCCACGGAAGCAGGGCAATATTGACGAGTTCGTTCGGCCCGCCAAGGACCATCGCCGCTTGGTCGCTCACACCGCATCGTGAACCCGCACACCATTCGGCATCGCGTGCCGCAAGGATCAACGCCTCGGGCTCGAGCGCTTTGCCGTGGCATGCGAGTATGGCGGTCAGGCACGCCACGCACAACGCCGACGACGAACTCAGGGCGGCCCCGATCGGAATGTCGCTGCCGACGGCCATCGCCGTGCCCCCGAACTCGGTATCGGGGAACACGCCCCGGGCAACGTTAACGCAGCCACGGAGGTAGTTGGCCCAATGGCCGGGGGGTGGGGGAGAGGCCGGTTCGGCCTCGATGCCGAAACTCGTTTCGTCGAACTCGGGTGCGATGTTGACGCAGGTTACGGTGCGGTCGTCTCGCGGGGCCGCGACCACGACGAATTCGCGGTGGCGGGTCATAAGGTTCAGATACCCGCCGTGCGTGTCCACGTGCATGCCACGCAGATTGATACGCCCCGGACAACGAAAGACGCGGCACGGCCGATCTCCGAACCGGGCGACAAACGTGTCAAGGACCCTCCGGATAAGCGCGAGCCGTTCATGCACAAGGTCCGCGTCCGTGCCGTAGGTCCGCGATAGTGCACGTTGCACATTTGAGCTTTCCCTGCCGGCCGCAATATTCCATGCGCTTGCCAGGCGGAGAGGGCCGCCGTAAGTCATATGCACTCGGGACTCCCTTCAGCCGCAGGGACGCGTTGTTCGAACGCACAGTTTTGGCGGACGCAGCAGCACGCGACTTCCCTTTGTCGTAACGTCGCAGTTGATCCATGAATTCCTTGTAACGCCCCATAGCCCCCGTTGGACTCCGCTCTAGCACAACTCGTGAAATCCCCAAAAGTCATGCCGCTACTTGGTCTTCTCACCGTGCATGAAAAGCTGAGACGAGTTTCTGGCCCACGTAGACGAGCGGGAAACAGAGCAAGGCTGCCACGAAGCCGTTGAATGCGGAGACAACAACAATACCTCTTGTCCTTAGTCTGTAGCCCAGCGGAATTGGGTCCCCTGAGATAACCTTATATAGGTAGACTTCTGGGAAATTGCCTCGGTGCAACTCCAAGAGTATCTTCTCGGAAGACCCGTCTGCCGCATGTTCGAGGACCCTGAGTCTGAAACCTCTCTTCGCAAACGCGATATCGTTTGGGTCCGCATCAATCAGCCGACGGTTAACCCCCGTTGCGATCTCAAAAGCCGACTCCGGCCGGATGTAGAAATTATGTGTCTTAGGATCGTCTGTGCCCCAGAGGACGGCCGCACCGGGCCATCCCTCGTGCAGTCGAGCTTGCACCGTTGCCCTGCTGTTCGTACGACCGAGGTCTTCCCAGAGCCGTGTGCTGAAATCCAAGACGGCAACTAATGTGAAGTCATTCTGATCGGGCGACTTCCCGAGAACAAAGAAGTACGGCGGCAGATCGCTGTATTCTCTTCTCGTTACGGGAACGAGTTGGCTTTCTCGGTCCATTGAGTATGGGAAAACAGCAACAACGACAACCGTAAGCAGGCCCGTTTCCACAATTCGCTGCTTGACGCTACACCTTGAAAGGAGGAAGCGCAAAGATTGCTCTCCCCGCATACCACCGCATTCCGCCGCCATCGCAAGGCGCCTGTACCGTCCCGACCCGCTGAGCTTTGCTACAGTGGGTTACCGTTCGCCTCCTGCTTCTTTTTTAGAAACTCATCAATCGTAAGGCCGATGTCTTTGGCAATTTGACGCAACAGGATTGGCGATATGTCACGCCCCTTGATGCCACGGCAGAGTCGTGCCTCGGCCGTCTGGATGCCGATATTGCTTGTGTGAACCGCGTTGCCGCACTTCCACGAATCCCAACGATTCCAGTAACGAGGCAACTTCGCGCGGTTTCAGCGGAGAGTACTTGCGCATGGTCAACTGACGGTTACCGTCTGCGTGCCGACAAACTCCGCGTCCAATTGCGGTTCACCGTCTTCCAAGAGCATGACGAGGACTTCCTGTAGGTTACGGTTCAACTCATCCAACGTTTCCGCCTGCGAATGTGCCCCGGGAAAACCAGGTACGTATCCCACGTACAATCCCGTGTCTGGACAGTGCTCAACGACAGCCGTATAAGTCTTCATGGCACAGAAAAACCTTTCTTTGTGGGCCAACCTGAACGGCCGAACGGTCTGCTATACTTAGTATAACCTTTGGCGCCCTCGCGTAACCAGCACACGTGTAGTGTTCCTTGTAATCTCCCATTACAATACACAGCACATCGGGCAGAAAACCGCGGACGAGCCCTTTCACGTCAGCTAGAAAGGTCCTGTCCTCAGCAGAGAGAGCATGTACTTCATCAAAAGTCCTCATGGTCACGCGCTCCTGTCAGGTCAATCCGCGTTGGCGCTCTGCGGACGGCATCAGCGCTCACGCCAAGCCCGTCGCCGGCACAAGCCTCTATTCGTCATAGCTCGTCCGTATGCCGTATTTGCGGCTAAGATCGCGGACCTGGGCGAGGCGTTCGGGGGTTTCTCCTTCGAGATACATCTCGCCGATGAGGTCGTATATCTTCGAGAAGGCCCAATTGTAGGCGATTTGAGCGTCCCCGGAAGCGGCCTCCCCGAGGTCGGCACGGAATAAGACTTCTTTCTTCCTGTCACCGGCCAAGCCGCGCAGTCGCATGACGAATTCGTTTTCCTCTTCGGGGTCAAACCGTCCGTAGACGGTGACGACCTGGCCTTTGTAAAAGTCGGGGATCTCTTTTGGGTAGACCTCGTTGTGGGCGGTGCTCCCGTAGTCCGCTTCGAGTCCGACGAGGATGGGATCTTGGAGACGGCCGATGAACTCGGGCAGTTCTTGCTGGATTTCCTCAATGCGCTCGGCGACTTTCGCCGCGCCCTTGTTGCGATAGGCAAGCAGGTCGAGCAGTTGCTCGTTCACGGTGCGTCCGCCACCAAACGCGTAAATAGTGTTGCCCTGTTTGTTCTCGGCCGTAAGCGCGTTGATGATGGTGCGTCCATCGAGGATCCCCGTTGTCGGCTTGCCGTCGCTGATGACGAATACGACGCCGGGAAGGCCGTCGCGCGGCGCCTGACCGAGTACGGGCCGGATCGCGCGGTACACATCCGTCTCGCCGCCTCGTTCCAATCCTTCGAGAAACGTTTCGGCGGCGGCCTTGTTTTCTCGCGTAGCCGGGACGCGCTCGGGCTTGAACGAGGTGGACGTATCGCGGAACACGACGATGTTGAAGCAATCTTCCGGCCGAAGGGCGGCGATGACCTGAATCACGCCTTTGATCGTCTCGTTGAGCTTCCATTGGGCGATGCTTTTCGATGCGTCGATGATGAAGGTTAGGTCTTTCGGCAACACCTCGATTGCCTCGCCTTTCTTCGGGGCGATCCGCAACCGGAAGTAACCTTTATCTTCATCGGGGGGTAGATACGTGTCTATTGTCACGCCGACCAGGTCGTCGATGAACTCGTAGGGGGTTTCGCGGCGAATGGCTTCCGCAACTTGGCTGCTCGCCAGTGTGCGTTCCATAACGTCCACCGGATCCTGGGTGATTGCGGAATCCGGCGTGGGTACGCCGCCCTCGATGGCGGCTTGCGCGCGGGCCGCCGCGTCTTCGGGCCGCTTGGCACCGTCCGCCGGATGAGGTTTCCCGAAAGAAAGCACTTCGTCGACGGCGCGGTCTACTTCGCCGCGGAATACCGGCGTCTCGTGCTCTTCGAGGACGCGCACAGGACTAGGCCGCACCAGGCGCCGGACCACCTCGACGTCGCGGCGGGCCGTGGTCTCGGCAATCTCGATAATCTTGGCATCGATGGTTTCGGCGACGGCAGCGTCTTGGCCGAGCTCGTACTCACGCGCCACCTCCTCGCCGGCGAGTCGTTCGGAGAGGAGTGGGACGTCGACGGTCTTCCTTAAGAGCGATTCGATGGGGGTTAGCTCTTCGGCGTCGCGCGTAAGCAGGTCACGTATGGCCTCGGGCTTGGTTGCCAGGCCGGGGCGCGGCTCGGGGGGCTCGAGGGGCGGCGGCGGCTCGTCAAGCATCCGCACCCGATACCGTTGCGCAAGCTCGGGCGGCAGTTCGATCGCGCCTACCACGGTGATGTTGGGCGCAAATATCACCACCACCGCGTGGGCCGCGAGCGAAAGCCCCACACTGAGAGCAAACATCCACCTTCGATCAATCATGGTCTCACGTCCTCAGTTTGCTTCGAGTTCTGCCAGCCGCGCGTTGGCCTTAGCGGCCTGCTCGCTCTCGGGATAGTCGCCAACGACTTCCTGGTAGATTTGTTTTGCGCGGTCGACGCCCTCCGATCGCTCGAAACACTGTGCCGCACGCCAGAGCGACTCCGGCGACAACTCCTCATGCAGGAAAAGGATGGCGACGCGCATGTAACTCCGCGCGGCGGCGTCAAAGTCCTCGTTGGCCTCGTGCAACTCGCCGAGCCGGAATCGGGCGCGGGCCGCGGTGTCGCCTTTATTGGCGTTTGCCGCCTCTTCGTAGAGACGCATCGCTTTATCGAATTGGCCCTGGTTCTCGTAAAGTTTCGCCATACGGAACGTCGCGTCGAGGGCCGTACCGCTTCCCGGCGCGGCAGCGGCCGCGGCCTCGAACTTGGCGATGGCCTCGTCGGGCTTGCCTGCGAACTCGGCGCACTCGGCAATCTTGTAACGAGCGCGTTCCGGATTCGGGTAGTCGGGGTTCGCCTCGAGCAACGCCTGGAAGGCTGTGGCGGCGCGATCCCACTGTTGCTGGTCGAAAAGCCACTGGCCGCTCCACGCATAGGCCTCTTGGTTAAGCGGGACGTCGGGGAACTCGGTCATCACGCGAAGAAAGGCCGCCGCAGCC
>DUZM01000200.1 GCA_013349485.1 Candidatus Hydrogenedentota bacterium
GCTCGATCAAGCCATCTATTACGAGAACTAGGGCGACGGTTCGGATTGGACGCCGCACGACACCTCGATCACGCCCGTCGACAATGCGCCGGCCCACCTCGACATCGGGTTCGCACAACCCGCCGCCCCTGAAGACGTCGAAGACACGCACCCGGACCTACTCGTCGCGGCGGCCGGCGGCGAATCCGTTTCTGTCTACATAAACATAACCGACACTGGCGGCGAAGGCGAGGGTGAAGGCGAGGGCGAAGGCGAAGGCGAGGGTGAAGGCGAGGGTGAAGGCGAAGGTGAGGGTGAAGGCGAAGGTGAAGGCGAAGGTGAGGGCGAGGGCGAAGGTGAAGGAGAAGGTGAGGGCGAGGGTGAAGGCGAGGGTGAAGGCGAAGGGGAATCACCTCCGCGCGGCTGCATCGGCGCAACGCTCCCCTCGTCAAACGGCCCATTCAACGGCCCGCGCGGCGACGTCTTGATTCTCGGTACCCTCGCAGCATGGTTCATCGCTGCACAGCAGCGCCGAAAGAAACTTGCTGTCGGCGCCAATTGAAACGATAGATAGAACCTGACCACACAAGGCGCGTCTGGAGCATAAGCTTCAGGCGCGCCGCTTATTCTTGTGATTCGATTCATCTTGCGTCGCTCAACGAAATGTGCGGGAGCCGCAGTCCCCCCAACAGCCGACGACGAGCAATACCAAGTTGCATTCAAACGCTAGCAGAATGTGACGGGGCGTCACAAGGGACTAACGCCGTCTTTCGCGCAGTATAACGGAGCGAAACACGGGGTCTGATAATCATCTAGGCGGCTCCCTAGACCCTATGTCCCTAGACCCCACTAGACCAAGGCCGTGCCTAGACCAAGGCCGGTTCGACGCCAAAACCGCGGCGGCCCTAGACCAAGGCCCAGGCGTTCCGCTTGGATCAGGAGACGCTCCCTTGCGGTGAGCGGACAAACGACAAGATTGGCCGCCGCGGGCAGTTCCACGTAAAAACCGCGGCGGCCTTCGTCTCGATACCGTTACTCCGCAGAAAGCGGAGGTGGCGCAGCCGAACCGGCCGGCTCCTCAGGGGCGAAGAACGGGGACGTACTCTCCGTCATTTCCGACGTGCGTACCGGCGGCTCCTCGGGGGCGAAGAACGGGATATCTTCCGGGATGCTCGGCCCGGGAATGGTTTGTGCCCGGGCTCGGGTCGTGGCCAGAATGCCGTAGTCGCGCACGACGAAGCAAAGCGGCTCGCAGAGGTCCGTAAGCGCCAACAGCGCATCCCGAACCGGGACGTTTCTTGTCGTGATGTCATAAACGATAATGTGCCCCGCGGCCGCGTCGGGGCTGATGTTAACCCCCACAAAATCTGCCAGGAAGTCCAGGATATCGACCAACTGCTCATCCTCGAAGTCGATCGAAACACTAGTGTCTAGGATTTGCTGGATTGGCCGCTTGTCATCCTCGTGTGTCGGCCTGGGTGTTGGGACACCGGGCGGCGGTGACGGGAACGGTTCCATTGCCGACATAGATCCCGGCATCCCTGCGCCAACCAGGTACCGGGCGCGCGCCATCAGTTCCCCCAGCTCCGATTCGGCTAGGACTAGGGCTTGCTCCGCATTGGCCCGGGATACACGGGCGGGCACGACCCCCTTTTCCGCAGCAGCCAACGCAGACTTCAGTTGGTCCCGTGCACGGGCCGCTTGTGCACGGAGCTTCTTCAGCGCATTGTGCACTTCCGTGATTTCTTGGGTGACCTTCATGCGGGCCGCGTGCAGCTCGGCCTCGAGCCGCGCCAAGTCCGGATTCGAGCGGAGCGCGACTTCGATCATTGCGCCGAGATCCTCGGGCACGGGAGGAAACACAATCTCCTCCGGCGGCTGGATCGGTTCGAGACCCATCATTCCGATAAGGCCGGGCGGATGCGGCGCCGGTTCACCGAGGGGAGCGTCTTCGGGCGGGGCCGCGGTAGGTCCCGGGGCAGTCTCGGGCGCCTGGGAAAAGGCGCTCGAGCCGATGAGCAAGAGACAAAACAGGATGACGGTGTTACGTGCTAGCGTTTTCATTCGGAATAGTCTCCTTGATTCGGGCTTGCTTCAAACTGAACAGAAGCCAACTATCGTTGGGATTCAACTCGGTCTGCCGGGTCGCTGGCAAGAGGTCCAGCAACTGACGGTAGTAATAGAGCGCCGCCTGCACGTCGCCCCGCTCGATCAAATGCCTGTCGCCCGCGCGCTCAAGCAGTTGCATCCGCTCATCGAGCGGCGCGGTAGCCACGCGCCCGGCAAACGCTTTCGGATCGATCAGTAAATCAGCAGGGACCAATTCGACATCGGCCGGCTTCGATGGTTGCGGCTCGAGTCCTGACGGAATTGCCACCGGCGTTCCTTGCGCAAGGATCGGCACGGTCGGTTCGCTTTCGCGCACGGCCAGGTGCATTGTGGCCAGGCCCGCGACATAGGCCAGGGCAGCACCTGCCAAAGCGATTGCCCTGCGCCGTCGGGGCCGTGCGCGCACCGTTGCGCATGTCCGCCGCAGCACGCGCTCGCGCAAGTTGCCCGGGGCAAACACACCTCGCGGCAACTCGTCGAGCCCTTCGACCAAGGGCTCGGCCTCGTCGAAATGCTCATTGACCATGCTTCGGTTCTCCTTCAAGCCTTGCGGTCGCGCAGGAGCGCGACCCTACACCCGCGCGCGCAATGCCGTCTTCATTCATCGAGCTTCCTGTATGCCTTTCGGAACTCGGCGCGGGCGCGGGTCAACAGCGACTCGACGGCCTTGACCGACTCGCCCGACCTGCCGGCCATCTGCGCGACGGTCAGGCGCTCTTCGTACTTGGCGCGCAACGCCTCCCGGTACCTCGGCGGCAGGGCGGCGATAGCCAGAGCTACTTGTTCGGCTACGGCGACCTGCGCACCGTGAGGTGTCGCAGGCGCCGCGTGCTCGATGTCGTCGGTGAGCCGCTCGGCGCCATCTCGCCTGCGCCACTTGCGCCGATGGTTGCGGAGAACGTTTTCCGCAATACCCCGCATCCAGGTCATGAACCGCGCGCGGTCGGGGTCGAATGTGCGGATGCGCCGGACGGCGACGAGCCAGCATTCCTGGACCACGTCTTCGGTGCGCTGAGCATGGCCGTGCGTTTGCCGGTACACATAGGCATAGAGCGGGTGGAAACAGCGGTCGTAGAGCGCGCGCCATGCGGTTTCATCGCCTGCCAACACGGCGTCGCGCAGGCCGCGTTCCTCCCAGTTGCGCTCGTTCAGTTCCATTGGGCGTCCCGGTGGCCTCTCACTTAGTTATTGTCGTGAGAGCGCATAATCCTTCGCAGGAAAGCGTACCACGGCGTGGCCCGGGACAGAAAATGAAATGGGGCTTCTGAGGGATAACCATGGACGGACACGGACAGATACGGACAGGCACGGACGGACACGGACGGACACAGACCCCACACCTGTGCCCGGTCGCATCTTCCCTCGTCCTGCCGCCAAGCCGGGCCGCAGGCTCCGGGCAGCGTCGGGGGGGAGCGACGGCAGCGGCGGGCGGGGGCTAGCCGGCATACGGTCTCGAGAATTCGGTGTACAGACCGTCTAGTTCTAGTGGCGGGGGGGCAGGATCGACCCAGATGGCTAGGCCTTCCGGCCGCAACTGCGCGCGCAGTTCGAGGACCTCTTCGGGTGGCGTGTTAATTAACAGCGAACGTCCTCTTCTTTGGATCTTTTTGAACATATCGATCCACGGCAACACGGATGGCGCACTCTTTTCCGGGATGTATTGGATCGCCTTAATCTCGGGCACTTCCAACAGCGGATCAAGATGCCTGGCGGCGGCGGAACCGTCCAAGTGAAACACGGCCCGGCCGATTGTGGCAGCCTGCCGCGCAATGTCGGGGAGACAGACACGCTCGAACTCGTCCGGACCGATCATGCAACAGAAGTCACACGCGGGAACGGTGTACACCTCGTTTGACCAGACCATCAGCCAATGTATCAGACCGGCGCCGCGGCCTACAGTGAGGTCGCATAGTCCTCGGAATGCCGTGTGCCAAGCCGGATACATCGCATCGAGCGCCCGACACACGCGGTTCGGGCGCTCGATGACGTCCATGCACAGCTTCGTGGCGCCGCGCAGGCTGAGCAGCACGTCTGCCGGGCCGAATAGATCCGGCGAACAGACGAGATAGCGTCCGGGGCCGTCATTGGCGACGCGTTCGAGGAGCGCGCGCATTTGTTGCCGCCAAGGGTGGTCTTTTTTGACCGTCCAATCCGGTTCGTTCGACCAGTCGTCGGCGATAAACGGGTGCGTCCAGACCGTGTCGGGGCCGCGTTCGGTTTCGGCGCCGAACAAGGCCCCCAACACGCCGGGGCCGAAGTCCACACGCACGAACGGCAACGCATCGCCTACCCGGTGCAGTTGGGCCATATCCGCCAACTTCGCTTCGAGCCAGCGGTCTGGGTCCTCGAGAAGATCCAGCCGCCGTGTGATAGGCCGGCGCGGGTCCGCATTGACGGCCCCAATAAACACCGGTCGATCAAGCACGTCCTGCGCCCACCACGCCTCAAACCGGCCGGCAATCCGCGGGAACTCCTCACAGAACTCGAGCGGCCCCGAAGCGATCCTTGCTAACGTGTCCGACCAATCTGACAACTCGACGATGGGTATAACAGGCAGCGTCGGCATACTCGACGACCTCCGGCGCTAATTTAGCGTTCCCCGGAGTTGATTGTCCACAACAGAAACGGGCTATCGTTGTTTCAGTCGTTGGACCAACTTGGCGATCCAGAGGTCGATGTAGGCTTCACCGAGTTCGCGGAGCACATCGACGCCTTCGGTTCTGCCGAAGGCGATGGCGGCTTCCCGGGCGAGTTGGCGGGCGTGGCGCCGTTCTTCGTCCGAGAGTCGTCCGTCGGCGCTGGCCTCTTTGATGGCGCGGACGTAAGTTCGATACGTCTGTTCGACGCCGGCCTCGAGCGCCTCGATTGCGCGGTAATAGCGCCTGCGGCGCTGCCGCGCATACCAGCTCGTCGATTTGAAGAACGTCCAAATACCGCCTAGAACTGTGCCCAATATCGTCAGGCCCGCTTCCGACTCCAATATACCTTCCAGACTCATGCTGTAAACTCCTTTAGGACCGTCTGCGCACGCCGCCGGTGGCGCGGGGTCTAACCCGCAAACGACCGGTTGTCGGCGTGCACGTGTCCGTCCTGGTAGTTGTCTTTCACCCAATCGAAATACCTTCGGCAAACGCGCCCCAAGACGCCTTGAGGAATCCGCTGGCGCGTCCGTGCAACCACCGCGACGATGTCCACGGCGATCCCGCCGAATGCAGCCAGGTGTTTCGAGCGGCGCGCCACTAGGCCGCCTTCGTCGGTCCACCCGTATCGGGCTGCGAGCCGCTCGAGATCCGCTTGCGTCCGCACGGCGTCGGTGATGATGACCCAGACTTCCTCGCCCACGGCCGCGCACAAATCGCGGCGTACCCGTTCCAAGGCCTCGAGCGTCGCGGCGTGGACCATCGCCAGGCCGTCGCGGTTCTCAAACTCGCGCAGCCGGAAATGGGACAACGCTTCGCCGTCGACCTTGGCCATGAGCGAGACGTCGTTGCGTCCATTACAGAAACGTTCGTGCATCGATGATGTACCCGTTGGTCGAGTCGTCCGTATCCTTAATGCAGGTCATGCCCGGCCGCAGGTAGAGTTGTGCGAGCGCGATGCAATCGGTGTCCGGGTCAGGTGGCGACGGCGACGCCGCTTCGGTACCGGTCTTGACGCTCACATCCCATGTCGCCAACCGCGCCTGAACCAAGTCAATCCGCGGGTCGGTCGTCGGCGCCGTTACTTCTGCCGTGTCGGTCGCCGCCGCCAGTTTATAGGGATAGTTGCCAATGAACGCGTAGCCCGGACCCACTTCGGCGCGCATTGACGGCGGGTCTTTCGCCGCGACCTCTAGGTCCTCGGCGGTCGCGCCCCGCACCACGCCGTTCCCGCCGCCCCAAGCCAAGCTGAGCAGAAAATGGATCAGCTCGAGCGCGGCCTCGATGCGGTCGTCCCATGAGTTCAGCTTTGACGACGCTACGGGCCGTTCCTCGAACGCCCACGTCGTCTTCGTATATGCATTGCCCTTTATCGCCATTTCGTTCTCCGTTCCTCTACGTGCCCCTCAACGCGACGCGTGCCGCTAGTCCAGGTGGTAGCCCATGTCAAGCCCCACCGTCGCCGCGTCCAACCGGAACTGATACAGCGTCGTGGCGCCCGGCTGACTGCGCACCATGAAACGCAGCGGATCGCCGACAGACCGCAACGGCGACGTAAACGTCGCACGCGTCTGGACGCGGCGTCCCGTGAACCTATGGGTCACCGTCTTGACGCGTGCCGTCAGTTTCCCGCCAAATCGGGCCTCCCACTCGCCGCTCACTTCGCGCTCGAGTCGGCGCAATGCGCCGCCCCGAAGTTCCACGAGGTCCCCGACGCGAATGGATGCGTCCCCGTGAAGGAATACCAGGGCGCCCGAGGGTTCGGGATAGGCGAGGTCGTCCAAGGCGCCCGCGGCCAGCTTGTCGCCGTCTTCCTCGAGCGACACGGAGAAATGGTGCAACTCGCGCGCGCGGACCCCGTACTCGTCGATGCTCGCCGAGCGGGCGTAGGTCTTACTGAACGGCGTCGTAAACGGGTTGCCCTCAAAATAGATGATATTGGCTAGCGAACCCGAGTCCGATCCCAACGTCGCCCCCATCGTCACGGGGTCAAAGAAGTACACCCTATCGGGGCGAATCGCTTCGCGAAACCGCACTGCGAGGTCCGGCCCCACAGACCAGATGAATCCGTTTGCCGCGTATCCGAGCGCCGTGAGCACCTCGAACACGCCGTTGCGCACGTCGAAACTGACCAGAACGTTTCCGGCAGCTTCAACCGAGTCATCGTGCTCGCCCGCGTACGAGAAGAAATCCTTCAAGGCCATCTCGGGAACGTGGTACTGACCCTCCTCATAGAGGTACACGTCGGCGTGCGCCTGCTCGACCATCGCGGCGTTGAAGCATTCGCCATTCCCGAACACCAACCCAA
>DUZM01000184.1 GCA_013349485.1 Candidatus Hydrogenedentota bacterium
CCGGACACGGGGCGCGCATTTCGACCTCGGGGAGGTTCTCGACGAGCTAAACTGCAGACACTTCGACGGGCGGGTCGCGGCGAAGATCTCGTGGGGCCGCATGCCTTCGTGCCGCCGACGCCGATCGATCCGTTTCGGCAGCTTTTCCGAGGAGGACAACCTGATCCGAATCCATCCGTTTCTCGACGCGGCGTTCGTGCCGGAGTACTTCGTCCGTTATATCGTGTTTCATGAGATGCTTCACGCCGATTTGGGCGTCGGGAAAACGACATCGGGGCGACGCCGGGTGCATTGTGCCGAGTTCAGAAGACGCGAGCGCGCTTATCCGGACTATGCGCGTGCACTCGCGTGGCAAGACAATCACGGAAACCTCGCCAGACTTCTCAGAAGACGCCGGTGAAGGATAGGCGCTCGTTCGCGATCGAACTCCAGCGCATGTCGAACATCGAATAAGAACCAAAGGGTAGCGAGTTTTGAAGCGAAGGCAGGAAACCGTTGTTCGTTTCGCTGAGCGCGGGACGTGAGAACTTTCGCGCGGCTGAAGGCGAAACTTGGCTATCTTGTGACCTTGTTTCTTGCTTGCGCGCTGGCGATGGGCGTTTCTTTTGCGCTCGTGTTGGGATTGGGTCGCCGCACCGCGCCGGAACCCGGCCCGCGTCCCGATATGCTTCGTGAAACCAAGACGCTCGAGGCGTTCTCCAATGAATTGGCTTCTCTGCTTGACGAGTACCTACGACGTTTCCGCAAAGAGGGCGATCCGGTTTCCGATTCGTTCAATGCATGGGTATCGCATAGTTTTCAGCCCCAGCTCAATGATTTCCGGCGCCGTGCGAGCGCTTCCGACCTATCGGCGAAAGTCCGTGAAGCCCTCTTGGCGGCGCGCGACGCCGTCGACGCGATGGCGCAGGCATCGGGACGCGCCGACGCGCGGCGGAAAGCGTTTCAGAAGGTGCTTGAAGCCCGGGACGCCGTGGCGAACCGCATTGCGGAACTTGGCGCGGCGCATCTTCTGGACGAGCCCCTACGCTCCCCGCGCGGCGTCGGCTATCCGTAGCGCTCCCGCCACCAGCGCCTGAACTCGCCGACACCGTAAATATCGCAGTCAAGGACGGCTTCATAGATGTGCACGGAGAGCATGGTGCGGCGGTATTCCGGCAACGTGCAGACGGCCTCCTTGATTGCGAGGATGTGGGCGCGCGCCTCGTCAGTCAGGAGACCAGCCCACCGAGCCAGGTCCGCCGATGCCGAGGCAAATTCTTCGGCGCGCGCGGTCCACAGATCAACCTTCCATACGGGGCCGCCCGCCGGGTCGGATAATCTCAGCCCCCAATAGAATCCATAATCCGCACAGTCCGGCTGGCGGTAGGCGTCGATGCATGAGAGCCTCCACACCCAACGGTTCTTCGCCAATCTGGCCCCGAATGCCCAGTGGCGGCTCCAGTCGGGCGCGTCCTCTGTCCGATGGAAATCACGATCGCGCCAAGTCATGGTACGCATCACGTAAGAGCCAACGGCCTGAAAACCCTCCGCCTGCAAGACCTCGCCAACGCCGGACGCCGTCAGCACAACATCGGCCTCGGCTCGCAGTTCCTCATCAAGTCTGAGCAGTCTCGATACCTCCGCAGAATCAAGATTCGCCATGTTATGTTCCCTCGAGAAATGCGCTCTGTCGAATAATCTGAATGCGCGATCGCACCCGTCCGCGCGGTTTGGGCAAGCATGCAACGATAGGGCAGATTCGCTGGTTCAGTCCTGCTTCAGTTTCTTCAATAACGTTACTTCGAAGTTCTTCGTCTCAACGCTCGGATCCTGCAAACCGATGACACAGAATTTTCTTGAGCGGTAGAAGTCGAGGGAACTTGCCTTGAGGGTGGTATAGGTCAAGAGCTGGGCGCAATCCCAAGCCGCGCATTGGTTTTCCACGCGTTCCATGAGGGCGGCGCCGAGGCCTTGGCGGCGATGCTGCCGGTCAACATGTAGCGCGTAGAGTTCCGCGGTCTGCCCGTCGGGAAACTTTGTCATTAATGACACGCCTGCGAGCGCATCACCGACAAAGGCGCCGAAGAAAACGGCGCCTTCTTCCTCAACGTTACGTCTCCACAATGCATAGCGACACGAAAGCTCTTCTTCGCCCCAGTTCGGCTCGTGTTCCGGCGGCTCGACGACCACGCGCTGCAGCGATAGCCCCAGCCCTTCCGTGTTTGGAATGCACACGTAGCGTGCGTCTACGACGTCAGAGTTGTCGATTTGCCCGATCTTTGGGATCTCGTCTAGTGCAAGTTGTCGGATGATAAAGTTCATTTCACAGGTCTCACGCAACAGCCATGAGTCGGATCCATCTGCTCTTCGTCGTTGTTCTGGGCCTCTGCCTTCACAGCATTTTGCGAACCACGAATGAACACGAATAGACACGAATACGTGCGTCGAGCACGGATTGATCCCTTCTCGAGGTGAGTATCCACCGTTTCGCCGAAGGCCTTGAACGCGTCGCCAACCATCTTGAGGATTTCGTCTTTCCGATGTGAATCATCCCCATTCGTGTCTATTGGTGTCTATTCGTGGTTGATGTTCCCCTCTTCTCAGCCGACTGCGCCGGCTACTTACTATATCTCAGATTCGTCGGCCTGAGAAACGCGGCAAACCGAATACCTCGCATCTTAGTCTATCGCATCCCAAGCGCGCCACTCACCGTCGAACATCCAACTGTGCCGGTCATATCCGTAGGTTTCAAAATCGTTTCTGTACATTGCATATACGCGGTCAGCCAGTGAGCGGTCATAGGCAGACGCGTGTGCAATTTGTTGGGTCTGGTTGAGCGGCTCGGCCAGACTGGCAATCAGCTCATCGGCGGCTTCAGTCCGCTGAATGTGCTTGTTCGAGTTTATTGCTGCGGCCTTCGAGCCATTGCTTGACTACTTGGCTCAATTCATCTTCGAATGCGGCGTAGTCGTCGTATGGCGCGAACTGACACGGCTTGTCTGGATACTTCTGTTCCATTTTGTCACGGATGACCTGACAGCCGAATTGCTTGAGACGGAAATCAGGAACATGGGTCTGATACAACTCAAGCAGTCTTCTCTTGTCGAGCGTCTGCTCACCGAAGAGCACCTGAGCGATTTGTATGGATTTGAACGCACTGAATGGGATTCGACATTCGTTTCCCTCATCCCGATGTCGTTGGCGAGATACGGGAATGCTGTCAAACCACGCTTCTGCCAAGACACTAAAAGGCAGCGGGTCCGTGAGGATAGTGCGAGGATCCGTTCCCCAAAGCACTTCCAGGTTCTCGATGTAGTCAAAGAGGAAGATGCTGAATAATGGCAGATGTGGGGCGCCATTCGGAAGGTGTATCTCCGATCGACTCTTCGGGAGGGACTCCCACGGCACAACAACCCAGTCAAATCCGTGAGGGTTATGCGAACAGAGAGTGCGCCCTTTGAGAAGGGAACCTACGAGTTCGCGGATGGCCTTACCCCCAGGTGTTGAGTCAATTTCCCATACACGGAAGCCCCTGTCGCGCATGCCTGGTTGCAGAATGATGCTGAAATCGAGATCACTGTTTCCCTCGATAAAGTCTCCTCTTACGTAGCTTCCGCACACACAGACCGGCCAAATCCACTCGCTATCAGTTCCGAGGGCAGCGGGTAATGCCTCACGCATCCCGACAATGATCTCGTCGGCGAGATCCTTCATGCCACAGGGTTTCATTGCGCTCCGAAGGGTTGGCGGATGAGCGGCGTGAGGGCCGCTCGATCCGCAGGCTGGTTGCGTGGTCCGTCTCATCCAGTATATCGGAAACCATCGGAGATGGAAAGGCAAGGGAAGACAGGCAGAGGTCAGTTGGCGATTTCCCATCCGCTTTTCTCCGGGCGGCCACAGAGCCGGACGAGGTCGGCGTGGGTGACGGGAAGTGAGAAGGGCGGCCCGTCGTTTACGGAGATTTGGAACGTGCCCGAAACGACGTTTCTGCCCTCCCTGCGAGGGTCGCTGAAGGCGGCTTCGAGCGAAATCCAGGTGAGGCGGCCGCCTCGAAACTTATATCTGAGAATGCTGCCCTCCGCGTCCAACAGGTTACCATGTCTGGCCATGCCGCTGAGAGACGCAAGGATGTCCTCCGTAAGCGAAGCGAGGGGATAGGGTTGCCCGCCGATGTATAGGGTCATGGCGGGCAGCGGGTCGGTATACGTGGGCGACTTCCACATGGCGAGCCGGTCGTATTGTGTTCCGAACAGACCGGTAGAATGGCCCAAGAAGGTCAAGCCGCCGGGATACTGTGTCCGGCGTTTACATACGGCGCCCAGAACCCCTGCCCGGATAACGGCCAGTAGAGTGATAACCAGGATTATGACGGCGCCTCGAATAAGCCATGTTTTCAAAACACATTCCCCCCTTGCGAGGCCTTCGTCCTGCCATCCGTGGCGCGATGCGGGGCGTCAGCTTGGATGACCCCGGCGCCAGAATCCTCTGTGTTGGCAGTATGCCTCGAACCGCGAGTGAACGCAACTGGGCAGGATGGTTGTGTATGGCGACATGCTTGACCTAGAATATGCATGTTGGCTCCGGTGTTTGTGTGGCGCGGCGCTTAAAATAATGCGAAAATGAAGCATTGTTTATAAAGCGCGTCTGCTTGAGGGGCAAAATGTGATGTTTGTCGGTTTCGGTTGTAGTGTTAGCAGGACGCTCCTGCGGAACAAGTGGAGCAGTGTGTGAGCGTCGCGGAACGGACAGATGAGGAGTTGCTGACCGCGCTGTGCCAGGGCGAGGACGCGGCGTTGGCGGTCTTGGTGGGCCGGTACCAGAACGACATCCTCCGATTCTGCGTGCATTACCTGAAGGATGTTGAGCGGGCCAAGGACATTGCGCAGGAGACTTTCCTTCGGGTCTTTGTGGCGCGGGAGCGTTTTGACGAGCGGCGGAAGTTCCGTCCGTGGGTGCTGTGCATCGCGCGGAACCTTTGCCTGAATGAGTTGAAGCGGAAGAGAACGGTGCCGATGGAGTCGCTCGATGCGTACTCGACGCGGGTGCGCGGTCGTCCGGGTCAAGTTCCGGGGTCGAACCTGGACGGTCCGGACGAGGCGGCGATGGCGGCCGAGCGGCAGGCGGCCCTCGAGCAGGCGCTGGATACGCTGGACGAGGAGTCGCGTGAGGTTGTCATACTGCGGTTTTTCGAGCGGATGTCGGCGCGGGACATCGCGGAAATCGTCGGCACGACGGAGGGCGCGATTCGGACGCGGCTGCACCGCATCCTGAGGACCCTCCGCAGTGCGTGCACGGAGCAGCGGGAAAACTTGTGACGCATTTTCCGTACGATAAATATCAAGATGATTTGATGGCGTTCCTGGATGGCACGCTTGACGCGGCGGGCCGCGAGCGGCTCGAACGTGTTATCGAGGCCGATCCGGCCTGTCGGGCCGAATGCCACTGGTTCGAGCAGGCTAGGGAAGACCTCGAATCCATGGGCGACGCCATGCTCGAGAATGTTCCGCAGGTCGATTTGGTTGAGGCGGTTATGGGGGCTGTCGTGGAAGCGAAGTCGCGGCCAAAGACTGTCGGCCAGGCGTCACGCAAGGAGGTGCGGACGGCTCGATACGTCGACTGGCGGCGTTGGGCGTTGGCCGCCGCAATCCTGCTGGTGTTGGGTTTGGGCGCGTTCTATGCCGTCAAGCGTGCGGGTGAGGAATCGACGGTTCCGCCGTACGCCGAAGTTGTGACGCCCGGCCGTGGGACTGCCCGGCCGGCGCCCGCGGGGAAGAACATAGAGAAGTTTGACGACATAAGAAACAGGCTCCGTGGCGCCATCAGCGGAAGCTTGGCGCCGAGCGCCGAGCGCGCCCCCGAGGAGGGGCCGTTTGACGGCGTGGATTTCGCGAAGACGGATGAATTGTCCACGGATGAGTTGTCTTTGGGAGAGGTCGTGGCCACGCGCAGGGACGCCGTGTTCAACGGCGAAGCCTTGGGGCGTCTCGAGCGTTGGGCCCGTCTGAACGATATCGAGGCGCGGGGCGTTGTTTCGTCCGAAGGCGCGGCAATGGCAGCACTTGTGGGCGCGGCCCAATCCCTGCCCGCGGCCGAGGCGAAAGTCTACCTTCTCGCTGCCCTGGATCAATTCTCCGAAGACCCGTACGTGCGTATGGAACTTGCCAAGAGGCTTCTTGAAGATCCGGAGAGCAAGGAAGCAGCTGAGATGCAATTGGCGGCGCTTCGGGAACTGGATCCGGAGAATAGTCTAGCCGTCTGGCTGGAAGCCTTGGCGCTGTTGCGGGAAGGCGACGCGGCGGCGCTGGACTTGCTGGCCGAGGCCGCGAGCCTTGACAGGGCGAGTGCGTATGCGTTGGATGCTGCGCAGTTCCGCGAGCAGGCGCTGCTTGCAAACGGGATGGATCCCGAGGTGGCGCGCGTCCTGACGGCGATGACGGGGGGAATAGAAGAGTACGATTTCCTCTCGGAAGTGGCCAATGAGTTGTTGGCGTACGGCAAGGGCTACGAAGAACAGAATGACTTTGACGCGGCCCAGCAGATCTACGAGGCGGTGTACCAACTCGGCGTTCAGTTAACCCAGGGGGCTCAGTTCTCACAGGAACAGTTGGCGGCGCTTGACATTCAGCGGGCCGCGATCGAGTTGCTGAACGGGGTGTCCTCGATGCTGGGGGACACGGAACAACTCGAAACGCTGGCGGTGCTTGCCGAAGGGCTTCGGGGCGGGATTGGCGAGCTTGTGGAGTTTTTCGGTAGGTTGAACGAGGTGTTCTCACAGCCCGTCGATACGGGCTGGCTTCTGGAGATGGCCGATCACGTTCTGGACTTGGGGGATCTAGCCATCTTCGACTAGGTCGACGGGGCGCCTCCCCGCGCGCGACGATTCAATGCTCGAAACGCACGCGCGAGAGATCTGTGAACACCAAGGTGGGTTCCGGAGCACCCTCGGCAGAGGACACGGCCCATTTGCCGTCGGGCGATACGGCGCACGTTCTCATGTTACCAGTTTCGAGATAGGTCAGTTGGCTGCGCCGGTGGGGTGAGGCCAATTCGACGG